>CAYGXR010000028.1:0-6081 GCA_964354095.1 Candidatus Woesearchaeota archaeon | reverse complement strand
GTCAAAAGAATCAAAATCGTCAGACAAAACAACAGAATCGCAGGCTTTCTTTGCAGAATCCTTCAGTTCAGGGCCGACAAATGCACACACTTTCGCTAGTTTTCCACGGCCAGCAGGCAATTCAACAAATTCCTCAATCTTGCCTTCTTCCTTTTTGATATCAAGCTCTTTGAGATTTATGATTAATTCGATAGTCTGGGAAAAGTTTCTTTTTTCTCCCTCTCGTGATTTCTTTATCGCTTCTAGAACTTTAGCTTTTTCAATCGCCATCGTTCACCAACATGAACTCCCGCCGAAGCGGTAATACCGCTTCGGATAAATGGTTTTTAAAGGTTTCTTTATCAAGGCGCACCAGAAGCTTTTTATACTATATTTCAATATGGTAATTATGGGTGGAAATTTAGAGCAAAAAGTAGCTGATAAAGAATTTATTAGGCTACTTTCAGGTCCAGAAACAAGCGATGCAGTTGCACAACTTTCAGACCCAGAAGTTTATAACAAACCAAAATTAATACATATCGGTGGCTTTTGGGCCCCAAAGCTTAGATTTGAACAAGAAGGCAAACAGCCAATTACAGTTAAGATTGCAATAAATTCGCTTCCAGGATCAAATATTCTGCATAAGGATGATAAAATTTTGTTCTATGATATGATTAATACTCAAACCGGTAATATAATTAGCGTAGATAAAGAAACGCAAAGAAAAATAGATAAAATCTTTCTTGATAAATATTGCCGCAGAAATTTCTTTAGTTTTTTATATAATACACTCCTATACGAGTGTGAAGATTAGTACTTTTTATAGAGAAGCTAAAGATATAAATATTCAAGAACCTACATTAAATCATGGCTAATGTTTCGGAGATTATGCAGCGAGATTTTCTTGAGCTTGACGCTTCCGCAAAAATCACAGAAGCTATTGGAGCTTTGCAGCAGCATGATGAGCGCTATGTTGTGATTTTCGATAAGAGATTCAAGCCAACCTACAAAGGAATCCTAGACCGAGTTTTGCTGATAGAATCAAAATTGGATCCTAATGCGGAAATTGGAAATTTTGTAATGCATCCTCCAATAATTACAGAAGATACTGATGTTTTCAAGGCTGCCGAGCTGATGTATCACAGCTATCCTTGCCTGCTGCCTGTAAAACGGAAAGACAAAATAATTGGCGTTGTTAGGGCAAGGGACATTTTATTCCTGTTGCCAAAAATGCCTGCACTTGCAAAATTAAAAGTGACAGAAATTGAGGGCGCCGGTCTGATGGTTTTCCAGTACGAATCGCGGCTTGGCGATGCTTTGAACGAAATGCGCGAGAGGCATTTCAGCCACGCGCCAATTATTGACAAGCAAGGGAGAATAATTTCCGTATTTTCCCTGACGGATTTATTTGAGAAATATCTCTTAAATCCGGAGGGCAAGCGCCAGGGCTTTGACAGAGGAAGCAGAATCGGAAAAGGGGCCTTTACCGGGAACAGAGCGTTTCAAACTGCAAAAAATGTCATAATGGACACATCAATTGGAGACCTAGCCTCGGCTTCAGTTTTTACAGTATCCCCCACGGAAAATTTAGGAAGGGCAATTGCAGAAATGTTTGAGCATAAAATATCTGACTTAATTATCGCGCAAGACAGAAAACCGATTGGAATAATAACGACCAGAGACCTGCTTAATGTATTTTTCAGGGAAAAAGCGCCAGAGTATTGGGGAATTCAATTCTTTGGCTGCGAAGCTCTTCCGGGACAACTGTATGATTCTGTCAGGCAGCAAGTGGCAGAATTTTATGAAAGGATAAAAAGAAATTATTTCAAAGATATAATCTATTTTTTGGTTCATATAAAACAGTATGAGCAAAAAGAAGGCAAAAGGAAAAAATACTCGGTTCATCTAAGGCTGGCCATTCCAGCAAGAGTTTTCAATGCAGATTATGCGCACTTCGACCTCAATACCGCGATAAGCTGGGCTTTAAAGGCGATGAATCAGCAATTGTTAAACTTCAAAGAAAAAGGAAAGAAATCCTGGACACAGACTGGAAAACACGGCAAAAGGCAGGAGCTGGGCAAGTTAAAGAGAGAAGAAATCGAAAGCCGAGGAAAATTTATAAGATCAAAATTAGTCAAGAGGTAAATTAAGATGGTAAGCAAAAAGGGTGGGGCATTAATGACAATTGCAGTTGTAGTTTTGATTCTAATAGCGATAGGTTTATGGCTTTACCCTAATTTTACAAAAGATGCAGTAACTGGTGCGTTTACCAAGATAAAAAAGATGATTCCTTAGTTTTAGCCACCTGCAGACGTGTACTTTTTTATTGCAAAGCTCCATAACAGCAAACTAATTCCGAAAAATGCAAATGCTATGATCGCGAGTTCTACAATAGCCACTGTTGAAAGCCTCCCGAGAATAGCAGATGCAGGGTAAAAAGCTGCCAGGCCAACTGGAAAGATAAATGTAAGGAATATCATACCAGTTGCACCAAAAACTGAGATAGGATTTCTTCCGATGCTTGTGATTTCGTCTAAGATATTCATTAAAACCCAAGATTTAGTTACTAAAAATGCAAGTGCAGTTACAATTATATCCAAAGAATAGAAAAACAAAATTGCCAACCCGAGTAGCAAAAAATAACTTGCCAGACTTATAGCATTGAACGCCCATCCAAGCTTCATAAGTGCAAAGCCAACTACAATGGCGCCAAAAAATATGTTTGGTATGTTATCTGTATTAAAGGCTGTTGCAGTCGCCAACGCCAGCGGTCTAACGGGCCTGATTAAATCAGCATCATATCTTCCCTGCCAAATCTTTTCTATTGACTCCCAAGTTATTCCCGCTAAAAATGTATAATTTACACCGCTTACCAAAGTAAAGGTTCCAGTTAGCAGCAAGAATTCTTCGAAAGACCAGCCAGGAATTCCTGATGAGACACTGTAGATTAGAAGCGCTACAAGCGGCCCTATTGCGCTGAAAATTAGGTAAGCTATAACTGTTAGAAAAAAATTAAAACCATAGGCCATCTCATCACTAAGCACAAGTTTAATCGCACCTTTCCAAACTCTCCACATTTTAGCCATTATCCACCAACGGCCGAAAAGTGAGCCATTGCTCGCGGCCATGTTAATTGAATTAGCATGTAGAAAAAAGCAATCCAGAAGATTTGAATGCATAGGGTGCTTAAAGCAGCCAAGCCCACATACTTACCAAGATAGATCTGAACTGGGGCATATTGCATGTACTGGAAAGGCAGGAAACTAAAAACTTTTTGCCAGGCTGATGGAAAAAATGCAAGAGGAATGATGCCACCACCCAAAAACCAAATTAGTCCTTCTCTGACCCTCCTCACACCATAATAACGCGTTATCCAGAACGCACTAAGACCTATGAAGAAAACAAAAGTTAGGCTGAGGATTACTGAAAGCGCGAACGAGATAAGTGCCAACCCTGTGGCAAACCAACTTGTCATGCTTAACCCGAAGAAAATCGCACCAATTGCTAGCAAAGGCGCGGCTTGAACAGCCACCACAAAAGCTATTTGCCCAATTTCTTGTAATAATACCGACCTAAACAATGCTATCGGCCTGATTAGCTTGTTAACAAGCGTCCCTTGACGGATTTGGTTGCTGAGATTTTGATCTATATTTGTCCAGATAAACATTCCAGTAAGCTGAACCAAAATAAAATAGCTAATTAATTGATTAAATGTGTAACCTCGTATTACTGCTTCCCCCGTATATATGTAAATAGCTTTCCAAAGAAAATAATAAACTGCTAGCGTTATGGGCGTTATGACTGTCCAGATTGCTACTTCAAACTTGTACGCAAGAATATCCTTTAGTGCAATTTTAATGTACGCCGAAGCTCTGTGAAACATAATCACCTTCTATATATTGTCTTAATGACCTCTTCAATTTCAGGGTCTGTAATAGTTAAATCTGTAACTTTGTATTTCGATAATAAATATTGAACGACGGCATCAATATTTTGCTTGCTTGTGTTAACCTCAATCTTCAAAGTGACATCATTCTGGTGCAAAACTTTACAGCCTCTGAGTCTAAATGGCCCGCCTTTTTCAGCTAATTTTACATCGAGATGTTTTTCCTTAAATTTGCCCTTGAGTTTTGACAACAACCCATCATAAACTACCTTCCCATAATTTATGACGGCGATTCGCTTGCAAAGCTTTTCGATGTCAGACATGTCATGCGTTGTAACAATGAAAGTGGTTTTTTGTTCCTTATTGATTTTGAGAATAAATTCGCGAATCTTTTCTTTTGAGATAATATCAACACCAACAGTAGGCTCATCTAAAAATACTAATGTAGGATTATGCAACAATGCAGCAATTAATTCGCATTTCATCCTCTCTCCCAAAGAAAGATTGCGAACGGGGCTTTTCGCCAGATTTTCAACCCCCAGTAATCTTGTAAAGTAAACCAGCCTTTTGCCAAACTCTACAGATGGAATTTCATAAAGTTCTTTGATAAAGTAATAAGTGTCCATTGCCGGCAAGTCCCACCAAAGCTGGCCCTTATGCGGGCCAAAAACCACGCCGATGTTCTTGACGTAATCTATTCTGTCCTTCCACGGATTGAATTCTAAACATTTTACAACACCTGAATCTGGCATCAGTACGCCGCAAAGAATTTTTATTAGGGTTGATTTTCCTGCACCATTAGGCCCTATCAGGCCCAAAATCTCACCTTTTTGCACAGTCAGGCTTACGCCTTTGAGAGCTTTTACTATTCGTGGCTTTCGCGCAACAAGAGATTTTACAGCATTCAGCAAGCCAGCTTCTCTCGTGTAGCTTTTGAAAGTTTTTTTGGCATTCCTGACAGAGATTATAGTGGCCATATCAATCAAGTAATTTGTGCGCTTAAAAATGTTTATTAACTTCTAATTGTACCTTTAGCTGGCCACAATGAGATACAACATTCTAATCAGCGGACCGCCCGCTTCAGGGAAATCTACAATAATTGCCGATGCCATCAGAGGGAAAAATGTTGGAGGAATTCATACTCCTGAAATCCGAAAGGATGGCGAAAGGTGGGGCTTTAAAGTAATTGACCTGCACACTGGAAAAGAAGCCATTTTTGCTTCGATTGAGATAAAGCCAGCAGTTATTTCAAAATACGGCATTGATATTGAAGCTTTCGAGAAGGTTGCAATTCCAGCACTTGAGTGGGCATTGGAATTCGCAGATTTAGTAGCAATTGATGAAATAGGAAACATGGAAGTACATTCTGAAAAATTCAAACAGCTGGTGGAACAAGCTCTGGATGCAAAAAAAGTCATAGCAACAATTTCCTTCAGGTCCAAAGATCCTTTCATTGAAAAAGTAAAGCTAAGAAAAGATGCTAAAATACATTATATAACAATCGCAAATTGGGAACGCATTCTGAAAGAAATCAAATTAGAACTGTAATCTATCTCCAATATTTATGTTGTGCTCAAAAGGCGTTTCCAAAACATATTTGCAGGCCTTTTTCGGCTTATAGCGTTTCCACGTCTTGGGATCTCTTGTCAATGGAATTGCATCTTTGATGTCAACAATTTCTTTCCCTTTGTTGATGTAAATTACTTTAAGCGGATAATACATATTAGGCATCCAGAAAGTCCACCTTGCAGATAAGGGAAACTTGAACAACATACACTTTTTTTCTTTGCAGCCACTTAGGCCAGAAATTCTCTTTAAATGAGTGCTCGCAAAATCTGCTTCAATGCTTTCCCCGTTCGGTAAAATAATGCTCACCATGTTACATCAACCTGGTCTGTCCTCTGGTAAGGACTTACTTTAGTATCTCTTATGTCTTGCTTAATGCCTGCCCTATGCATTAGGATGCCAGTTAGAGCAATCATTGCTCCATTATCCGTAGCGAGCGGGCGAGGAACAACAGAGAATTTCACACCACGTTCCTTGCACATAATAGATAGCATTTCCGCTAACCTTTGATTTGAAGCAACTCCTCCTGTCAGCACAACTTCTTTTTTGTTGATGTGCGCAACAGCTCTTTCTGTTGCTTCTGTAAGAATTGCAAAAACAGTTTCCTGTGCAGAATAGCATAAATCCTCCTTGGAATACTTTTTTGTTTT
>CAYGXR010000027.1:0-6436 GCA_964354095.1 Candidatus Woesearchaeota archaeon | reverse complement strand
TTCTTGAGCTTTCTGGCTAATTCAGCTTTGATTGCGGGAACTTTGTATTTCACAGCAGATTCGCACGGTTGCATGCAACCGTGTTCTAGAGCTGATATAAAAAGTTAACGGTGTTAATTTTTCAATTTCCCAATAGTTAGTCATAAAACGCTTTCTTTTGTTGCCTGAGAATAGCATAAATTTTAATACCCTTTGCACCTTAATAGTGACATGGGGATGTTTGATTTCCTAAAGGGAGTGCTATCAAGCAAGAAATCTGAAGGGGATATTGTAGCAGAAAGCCCTAAGGAAGAAACAGTATCGGTGCCTAATCTTGAGAGCTGGTTTGCCGCCAAGGAAGCAGAAACAATAAAATCTGCTGAATTGGTGATTAAGGAAAAATGCCCGCAGATACAGCTTGCAGCATATAATTGCGGGGCAGCCCTTGCAGCATTGAGGACAGCAATGCCAAGATATCCTCAGCTGTATGAGCAGGGCAAGAACATAGCTGAAGGAAACAGGCTTGCCTTCATGACTTCAACTGAAAATTTCCTTAAATCAATAAACCTGCCGAACTCTCCAAGCCTGCTTCATGATTTTGTTGCAGGATTTGAAGCAAACCTGAACAGCTTTATGATTGCTTCAAACAGGTCTTTTGTAATCACAAATGAGTTCTTCACAGACCAGGCTGTTGCTGTGAAGACAAAACTGCAGGAAATAGATAAAATAGTGCAGGAAGTGAAAAGCTTCTACCAGCAGAACAAGCTTGCTGAATTGCGGAAAGCAAAGGCAAACATCGCAAAATTAGTAAAGAAAATACAGCAGGCACAGCAATTGAAAGATGAGCTGGCAGATGTTGATGCCAAACTTTCCAATCTGCTCAGGCAAAAAGCTGCCTTGAAGATGGAACAGACCACACTTTTGCAAAGCCCAGGGTTTTTGGAAAAACAGAACCTGGAAAAAGAGCTTGCTGATGTAAAAGTCCAGCTGAAGGCAAAAGAAAGCGAACTTTACAGCGCGTTTGGCACATTAGACACGCCGCTAAGGAAGCTGGCCTGGGAAAATCCAAAACTGAAGAAGCACATTAACAATTACCTGAACAACCTGATAGGAGCAATTTCAGAGGACAAAGATTTCACTTTCAGGGAGACTTTGATTAAATTACGATGCGCAATAGAAGCCGGCGAGATCGACTTGAAAGACAAAAAGAGAAGCCAGGCAATCAAGGACATAAACCAGCTTACAGACAGCTTTGTCCAGATCTGGCAAAGCCTTCATCGCGGATTAAAGGAGAAGGACGTTGAGCTGCAAAACAAGTTGGAAAATTCAATCATGATTAAAAAAGAATTCGAATTGAAAACGCAGCTGCAGATGCTGGAAGTTGAGCAGGAAGCCCTGAACAAGCAGAAAGGAAACCTTGCCGGCAAGCTGAACAAGGCAAACCTGGATAAAGAAACAGAAGAGCTCGGCAATAAACTAAGCTCCTTATTGGGATATGCTGTTAAGATTTCTAACTAACTGGTAATCCCTTAGGTTTGGGTTATCGAAAGCCGCGAAGCTCTATGATAAGAGATAACACAGTTATGCGAAGTTAACTAATCTTGTTTGCTGGCTTGCAGTTTTCAGCAAAACACTTTCATTTGTGAATCTCTCTAACGGCAGGGCCAGCTTTGTTTTGATGTAATTTAGGGAATCTCTTAAGGTCAGGAATTCCTTTGGCTGCTGCTGCATTGCTGCTCTCACATTTTCACGTACATTCCAAACACCTAATGGAATGTATCTTGGATAGGCTTCCCTGAAAATAATGGTTCCTGCCTGCCTTTTTATCCGAGAAAGATGCTCTGCTACTGCAAATCTGGCTGAATAATAGCAGCCGCCCTGCTCAGAATATTTTTTTCTTCCTGTGTAAGGCTCCCAGTCATTAAACATTACAATTTCATTGCCCATGACATGTATAAAGGCTTCAAAATTCTCGTATTGCCACGGTGTTGGCATTAACAGGATTGCAAAATAATTCTCCATTGATTTGAATTCATAAACTTGATAATTCTCTATGAGCGGGTTTAGCTTTACTTCTTGTAAAAGATTTTTTCCAAGAATATCATCAACAGCAGTTATGCTCCATCTTGTTGGAACAAGCTTCCTGTTCTTTTCCAAGCCCATTGTTCCAACTGAAAAGGCCTTTTGTATCTGCGAAAACAAAGTATCTTTGTTGTAAAGTTTCACGACCGCATTTGCAGACAGCAAGTCAGTATCATGATAGACTTTTTCCAGCTGGGGCTCCCACTTTACATTGCCTATGTCAAAACTTTTCAGCTGTGCAGAGGGGCCAAATGGCTGGTGCTCTTCATGAAAAGTAACACCACGAGGCTTATGCTTGAATTCAGCTTCAGCCTCTGCAGATGTTTTGGCCAAAGCTATTTCCTGGAGCTGGTTTACAAACCTGTTATTGACATCTTTAATGCCCACCAGGGATTTTCCCCTTACCAGCTGCAGGCGAAAGTTTACAATCTCAGTTGAGAATTTTCCTTCGGGAATCCAGCTTTCAGGCGTATCTAAAACAGATGTGTCACCATGCTGCTGGGAAAGCATAGGGCCTGCAAAGACTTTAGGATAGCCAAATTTGCCGATAAAAACAGATGGCGGCGTGCTGCCATCCAGCTTTTCCCCTATGTTGACAGATTTGAAATTCTGTGTTTTAGATGTAAGCTTGTGAAGATAAGCGGCTTTGCCAATTGGCATGAAATAAAATTGTATCGGAGCTTAATATATTTTTACCATGCACAAGTTTTAAATGACTTTATGCCTTTGCAATAAAGTATGAAACTTAAAGAGGTCTCCTTGGAATACGAAATAAAAGTAGGCTCGAGGTTTGATGAGCGGTTAGCGCTGTTGAACGAATCACTTGCTGACGAATTTGATGTGCACGAGCCAATGGGTTTTCACGATAAAAATAATGTCGTCGCACAAGGAGTTGTTGAGGGGCGCGATTATGGTTTTACTTGTCAAATAAATATTTCGGCAACTGGCAAAGTCTGTGTCAGTTCAAAAAATAAATTTGGAGACGCAGAAATAGACGAGCTCGAGGAGCTTGAAGCATTAATTACCCAGGCCTTAGAACAAAATCTAGAAATAGAACTTTTTGCGAGAGGCCTAGGCAAGCTTAATGACAAAGAGGTAACCACCCACCCAATACATAACAGCTGCAGCCACAAGAATTTAGTAGAAGGCCATTTTTACATAGGCAACATATTTAAGAAAAATGAACTTAAAGAAAAAATAATAGATTTTGCCAAGCAAAATAAATTTAAATTTGTTGCTACAACCGACTGCCAGGAGCACTATTCTGTAAACCCTCTCGCAACCAAAGCGTACACAAACGATCACCCTCATATTTTCGTAGAGCACTTGCCGGAGAATATAACCGGAACGACTGTTTATTTTTTTACGGGGAAAAATTTCCAAAAGTATAAACAATTAGCCAAAACTGGTGGGCCAAAAAATATCAGTGGTATTGGTGGCAGCGGCATCTAAATTCTAAATTCAAACACCACAACAGGCATCTCCAGGCCCCATTTTTCCAGTACTGATGGATGGATTTCCCCGATTATGCCGATGGCTTCATTGTCAACAAAGATTTTTGCGCATCTGCCGACAATAAAACTGTCGTGCTCGGCTTCCCTGATGTCACAATTCTTGCCGAGTGTCCTGAATATCGCATCAAGGTTTTGCTTAGCTTCTGTGAAATTTATAGATGAATTAGAGACTGCAAAAGCAAGCTTTCTTTCTGTAGTTGTGCCCTCATCCTGTTTTGTATCAAGGTGTATGACATCGCCAACTTCAAAAATCATCTGGGGGAATTCTTTCGTTGTATTCTGTGATAAAAATTCAAGCAGGCCAGAAATTAGCTTGTTCCTTAAGACAGAATAAGTTAGGGAAACAGGGTTTTCTATTTCTATGACATTTTCCACTTTTGTCCCCATTCTTGCAAAAAGATTATCCTTGTTTGTCAGTGTAAAGTTCATAACTTCCTGTGCGCCAAGCCCGATGCAAATCTCTCGCATCTTATTGGACAGTTTTTCTATTTCTGAAAGCTTGCCTGAAGTCTGCAAAACAAGATTTTCAGCCTCAAAGCTGTTCAGGCCATAGCCAATTGCAGCATCTTCAACAATATCGACAGAGTGCATAATGTCTTTTCTATAGCAAGGAACCTTTACAGACAGGATTTTTTCATCACCAGATACAGAATAGCAGGCTTTTTGCAGGAATTTTGTAATGTCCAGGTTATCGAATTTAGTCCCGAGCAGATTATTTATCTGCTCAACAGAGATTTTCCAGGTTGTTGTTTCCAAATGCGGTGTTATGTCCTGCTTTCTGTAAGGGCAGTCTATCTGCACGGAAGAGATTTTTCCGCCTCTTTCCGCCAGGGCTGTTGCGAAAACAGTCAGTATGTTATTGACCGCATTATAATCTGTCCCTGTAACTTCAATAAGAATGTTTTTCGTTTTCTCATTTATGCTGCCAAGGTCGTTAGAATTTATTACAGGCGGCAAGCTTAGCACTTTGCCGCTGTCATCAAGAAGAATCGGATATTCTTCCAAGCCTTTCAAAATGCCGCCATATTCCTGTCCCTTTGGGTGCTGCCTTAGAATCTCATGAGGATTTAGTTTTTCCGCGAAGCCGAGAGGAACAAAGGCATTCTCGTGCGGTTTTGTCAGGGTATATTTCAGGGGGAATTTCAACAAATCGAAATTATACAGGCCGATTGAAGTCTTTCTCCTGTTTCTGCCGCAAGTCGCATCAATTTTATCCTGGAACTGCATCAGCTGCTTGATTATTGCATCATTTAGCTTGATATTTTTGACAACTGCGCAAGCAATAAACGGCCTTAGCTTTTCCAATTTCAGATTTACAAAGACCCGCAAGTCAGAAGATTCTGATTTGTACTCTTTACAACCGCGTTCTGCGCCTAAGAAGCCCTTTAAATCTCTGGCAAGGCCTTCAGCAGACCATAATTCAGGCCTGTTGCTGTCTCCCAAAGAAACAGTCAGCTTGTCTCCATCTAAATCCTCAAGCTCGCCTTTCACATTATGAAACAAATGATCTAGCTCGTCTTTCGTCACAGGAAGCTTATCCCCCACGAGAGATTTCAAATCTTCCAAACTGATTTCTACTGTTGGCATTATGTTTTCTCCTTTAGCTTGCGTGCAATTGCTTTTGCAAATTCTTTGGCCTGATCAGGGCCAAAAGCTGTTACAAGATTAACATCTTCTACAATTTTCTTGTCAACATATTTGCAGCCGCCAGCCTCCAGGGTCCTCACTGATTGTGGAAATGCAGGGGATGTCCATACAGTTGCCCTTTTTCCCCGCAAAACACCTGCTTTGGCGAGCACCATGCCAGCCAGGCAGATTGAAGCTATCAATTTTCCTTTTCGCTGCGCATCTTGCAGCAAGTCAAGCACTTCATTGTGGTTTGCAAGCAAGGGAGAACCAGCACCTCCAATCACAACAATGGCAGAATAATCATCAACATTCGCATCTGTTACAGCGAGGTCTGGCGTTGCTGTTTTGCCAAGCATACCAAAAGCAGTTTCTGTTGTTATGGATGCAACATCAACAGTAATCCCATTTTTTTCCAGCTCAGCTTTTGTTTCAAATAATTCTTCATCTCTGAAGTTCTTTTGTGCAATTATCAGGAGGGCTTTCATAGCTTAGCCTCCCGCAGATATTCAATGTTTTGGCTGAATAATTCTCTGATGTCGCTTATGCCGTTTCTGATCATGAACAGCCTGTCAATGCCAATTCCCCATGCCAGCACAGGGACTTTAATCCCAAATGGCTGTGTGACCTCTGGCCTTAGGATGCCAGCTGGCGCAACTTCTATCCATCTTTTTAGCTGGGGATGCCATGCCTGGCCCTCAACGGAAGGTTCTGTAAAAGGGAAATAGCAAGGCACGAAGCGGACTTTATCAGTGCCGGCAAACTTTTTCATGAATTCGGTCAGCAGGCCAAGCAGCTGCCGGAAATTAACTTTTTCTCCAAGCACGATGCCTTCGCACTGGTTAAATTCTGTCAGGTGTGTAACATCGAGTTTGTCAGGCCTGTAGATTCTTGCAATTGCGAAATACGCGCCAGGGGTTTTTACATTTGGGTCAGCAAGCATTCTTGCAGACAAAGCCGTTCCTTGTGAACGCAAAACTAAACGACTGGCTTCCTTCTCATCATAATCGTACTGCCAGCCTGTGCTGCCAGTTGTTCCGCCATTTTGGTGCACTTTTGCAACAGCTTTGATGAATTTGTCAAACTTCTTTAGATTGCCGTATTTTGGCTCTCTTACAAAATAAAGATCGTGAATGCCTCTTGCTGGATGGTCCTGCGGCATGTACAATGCATCATTGTTCCAGAAACTTGATTCTACAATAGGGCCAGACATCTCTTCAAATCCCAATGCAACT
>CAYGXR010000026.1:0-5890 GCA_964354095.1 Candidatus Woesearchaeota archaeon | reverse complement strand
GATGCTGATGCTGTTGGAGAAGCTGGCAATAAAATTTGCGGCGATATAATGAAGATTTACCTTAAAGTTAAAGATAATAAAATAAAGGAAATCAAGTTTGAGACATTGGGCTGTCCGGCTGCAATTGCTACTACTTCTGTTCTGACAACTTTGGCAAAAGGCAAAACACTTGGAGAAGCTAAAAAGATAAGCTGGAAAGATATTGCAGATTCCTTAGGGGGTTTGCCGCCAGTAAAGATGCACTGCTCAAGCCTTGCAACTGAAGCCCTGAAGGCAGCGATTGAAGATTATAAAAAAAGAAGCTTATCAAGAAGCGCGGTGAGAAGTATTTTTCCGTGTTTGATTTGAGCAATACCAAACTTTGACTTTCCAGACCTAGGCAACTGTTTAGGCCCAAGAGAGCAGGTCCTCAAGATGTTTAGTGACGCCCTCTAAGAATTTCCTTTGCTTAGTCTGGATTCTTTGCTGTTTTGACATAGGCATGCTCAGCTTACAGTATTCGTGCAGAAACTCTATTGCTTTCTGCTGTGTTAAAACTGCTAATCTTTTATTATCTTTTTCGCGTAATATAGCATAATTCCACCCGTTCATATGCTTCATTTGAAGATTATTCTCTACTGCTGCGCAGCCAACTGCTTCCTTAATTGTAACACTTCTCACTAAATATGGCTTAAAATAAATGCGTATCTCTTTAAACTCCCTTTCACATTTCTCAATATGCTTTGAGCTCTTTTCAGGATTATAACCCAGATACTCCTCTGCTGTTATTTTAGCAAACCAATATTTATCCATACATCCAAATACCCCATCAGGATTTTAAGATTACTTGTAAAAAGCTTAATAAATCCCCTTCTCCGAACTAATGTATGGCTATTCCGCTTCATAGCAGGATTTACAACTCTGATGTGCAGAGCAAGAAAGATGGTTCTGAGGTTATTGTAGCTGGCTGGGTTGCAGAGGTCAAGCTGCTGGGAAAATTAAATTTCCTAAAGCTAAGGGACAGGAGCGGCTTTTTGCAGCTTGTTGCAACAGACAGCTTCAAGAAATTCAAGGACATTCCTAAAATATCTCTGGAATCTGTTATTGTTACCAAAGGAAAAGTCAAGCCATCCAAAGCCAAAGCTGGCGGCAAAGAATTACAGCTGGAAGATTTTGAAGTCCTCTCGTTAGCAGACTCGCATCTTCCTATTGATATGACTGGAAAGATTGCAACAGACTTATCTAAAAGACTGGACTGGAGAGTTTTGGATTTAAGGAACCCCGCACATATGGCCGTCTTTAAAATTCAGTCAAAATTAATTGAGGGTGCAGTGGAGTGGTTTGAAAAAAATGATTTTACCATAACATTTACGCCCTGTTTGCTCGGATTCCCATCGGAATCCGGCTCGGAAATGTTTGAAGTGCCATATTTTGGCAGGAAGGCCTTTTTGAGGCAGGACCCTCAGCTGCACAGGCAGCTGACTGTCATCTCGGGACTAGAAAAAATTGCAGACATTGGAACAAGCTGGCGCGCAGAGCAGTCACACACGACAAGACATCTTACAGAGCACAGGACGCTGGCTGTTGAAGCGGGCTTTATTGAAAATGAATATGATATTATGAAAATAGAAGAGCAGCTTGTGGCTGCAATGGTCAAGAAAGTACTGCAGGACTGCAAAGACGAGTTAAAATTTTTCCCTGGCGCAGAACTGAAAGTGCCTAAACTGCCTTTCCCTGTTCTGGAATTCCCTGAAGTTTACAAAATCCTGGAAAAAGCCGGCCACAAAAGCAAAACAATAGACCCTGAGGCTGAAAAAATCCTTGCAAACTATGTAAGGGCAAAGCATAAGCACGACTTTTTCTTCCTTAACAAGTTTCCCTTTGACGAAAAGCCATTTTATGTAATGTGTGATGATAAAAATCCAAAATTTGCCAGGAGCACAGACCTGATTTACAAGGGTGTAGAGCTAAGCTCTGGCGGGCAAAGAGAGCACAGATATGAAAATATGATGAAAAATATTAAAGAAAAGAAGATGAACCCTAAACTTGTTAACTGGTTCACAGATTTCTTTCGTTTTGGCGCACCGAGTCATGGAGGATTTTGCATAGGCATAGAGCGATTAACTATGCAATTATTACAATTAGAAAATATACGCGAAGCAGTCCTGTTCCCAAGAGATACTGAAAGGCTTACGCCTTAGCAACAAAAATATTTTCTTTTCCGAACTTTTTCTTTGATGTTATCTTGTATGGTGAGATTACCTTTCCAGTTGCCAAGGATGACAGTATGAAATAGACTTCGCCATGCTTTTTCAGATGTTTAGGAGATTCCCTTAGGAATTTATTGGTTATCTCAACACCAGATTTACCTCCGCTATAAGAAATATCATAAAACCTGTCCTTTTTGCCTGATGGGAGATATGGAGGATTAAAGATAATCTTGTCAAACTTTAATTTCCCTGAGACATTTGAAAACAAATCTGATTTCAAAACCTTAAGCTTGACTTTATTCAGAACAGAATTTAGTTTGGCGCAAGTTACTGCTCTGGGATTAACATCTGTTGCGGTAACATCTGCTCTTGCTTTTGCGCAATGAATTGCAATTATTCCAGAACCAGTGCCTATCTCAAGGATTTTCTCTCCTTTCTTAATGTTTAGGGCCTTGATTAGCAAAAAACTGTCCTCTCTGGGCTGGTAAACTGTTGGCAAAACAAGCAAGGTTAGGTTTAGGAGCTTCATTTCTTCTTTTTCTTTGCAATTTTCTTTTCGCCTTTCTTGTGCTTGTGCAATTCTTCTGGCGTTGGAGCCATAAATGGGAAGAAAATTACTTCCTTGATTGATGGATTATCTGTAAATAACATTGTCATTCTGTCGATTGCGATGCCAATACCGCCAGTTGGAGGCATGCCATATTCCAAGGCACGGACAAAATCTTCGTCCAGCTCGCAAGTCCAGGCTTCTTTCTCAATACAGCGGGTGCCGAGCTGCTGTTCCAAAAGCTTTCTTTGGAGAATAGGGTCATTCAGCTCTGAATATGCATTGCCTAGCTCCATTCCGCAGGCAAATGGTTCAAATCTTTCTACAAATCGTTTATCTTTCCGGTTTGGCTTGCAAAGCGGAGTAGTTTCCAGCGGATGGTCTAATACAAGAGTTGGCTCGAATATTTCCTTGTCAAAAGTTTCAAATATTGCATTTATGAGCTCGCCTTCAGACTCGTCTCCTGTTATTTTCGCATTTTTCTCTTTGGCGAACTTTAGCAGCTCCTTCCTGCTCATTTTCAAGACATCAATCTTGTATTTTTCTTTAATAGCATCAGTCATCTTGACGCGTTTCCACTTGCCAACATCCAGTGTCTTACCCTGAAAGACAAGTTTAGTTGTTCCCAGGACTTTTTTGGCAACATAGGCATAAAGCTGTTCAAATAAATCTGCAATTTTATCCCTGTCGGCATAGGCTTCATAGATTTCTATCAGGGTAAATTCTGGATTATGTGTTGAATCAATTGACTCGTTCCTGAAATCTTTGGAAAATTCATACACTCGCTCAAGCCCGCCCACCAATAATCTCTTCAAATACAATTCGTTTGACGTTCTGAGGTAAACTTTAGTTTTCATATCCCGCAAGAATGTTTCGAATGGGTGTGCAGCTGCGCCGCCGTAAATCGCCTGCAGAACAGGAGTATCAACTTCCAGGAATTTTCTCTCATTCAGGAAGTCCCTTATCGCATCAACTATTTTCGCCCTGATCACAAATATTTTCCTTACTTCAGGATTTAATATTAAATCGACATACCTCATTCTGTATCTCGATTCAACATCTTTCAGGCCAAACCACGTGCTTGGCAGATGCCTCAGGGATTTTGTGAGGATTTCAAAGCTGTTTGCCTTCACGGAAATTTCACCGCGCTTTGTCTTTGCCACAACACCAGAGATTCCTAAGAAATCGCCTCTCTCCACCAAATGCAATAAATCAAACAGTTTCCTGCCGACATTGTCTTCAGAAATCCAGACCTGAATTCTGCCGGATGAATCATGCAAGTCCAAAAAGGCTAATTTGCCATGCTCCCTGATTGACATAATTCTGCCGGCAACAGTTACTTTCTTGTTTTCCAGTTTATCGTAATCATCAAGAATTTCCTTAGCATGATGGGTCTGGTTAAAGCTGTAGGGATAAGGATTTATTTTCAGCTTTAGCAGTTGGTTTAGCTTTTCTAATCTATCTGAATCGACCATATATAACAAAAAGCAAGGCTGTTTTTAAAACTTCCCAGTCCAGCAATGCAGGCAAAGGTTTTCTTTTGGCACCTTAGTAGCTGCAGCCATGTCACTTAATGAAATAAAGGCCAGGGTTGTTGCGCCTATTTCTTTTCTTATTCCTTCAACCATCTGCTTGTATTTCTCAGAGGTTTCATCCATGTACTCGCTGTAATCCTCTATCTCTTTGCCTTCGATTTCGAAAATTGCCCGCCTTGCTGCAAGCCTGCTTGCATCAGCCTTATCTTTTATGCATGGGTAAAGCTGCGGCGGTGAGGCTACTCTTATGTGCACTTTTTTAGGCCCGAGCGGCCATATCTTTTTTTCAAGAAGTCTTCGCAGCTGCGTGCCTCTCCTTATCGAATCATCAACTAGTATGATTTCCTTATCTTTGATCAGAGAAGCTATGGGGATTAATTTGAAATGGGCTATTTCATCTCTTCTTTCCTGCTTGGGTGGCATATAGCTCCTGCTCCAGCCAGCAGTATATTTGATGAGGGCCCTTTTGTATGGTATGCCTGATGCATTTGCATAGCCCACAGCATGCGCAGTTCCGGAATCGGGAACGCCGCATACCAAGTCTGCTTTTATGCTGTCTTTCTTTGCTAGTGCGGCGCCGCACGCATAACGCGCTTCTTCAACACCCATACCTTCGTGCACTGCTGCAGGGTCGCTGAAGTATATCCAGTTGAAAGTACAATGCCGCCGTTTGCTGCAGCCCAAAGTGCCTTTTTGCTGGCAGCCATTTTCATTTATAAATAAAATTTCGCCAGGTTCTATAGACCTCACGATTTCAAAACCTAAATTTTGGAAAGCTGACGTTTCTGATGCAATCGCATAAGTATCATCCCTTTTCCCGAGCACAAGGGAATTTGCCCCATTTGTATCCCTTGCAGCATACAAACCCCCGTCAGTGAGGATGATTAGCGAGCAGGAGCCATTCAGCTTTTTGAACATGCGGGCTATACCCTTTTCGATGCTATCTTCCTGACATATTAACTGGGCTATGACTTCTGTATGGTTTATTTCTTCAAAGCTGGACTCTGAGAGGGAGTCTCCTTTTTTGTATAACTCTTCGAGAATTTCTTTTAAATTTAATATGGCGGCGTCTGTCGCCAGGGCGAAATTGCCAAGTTGTGACCTTTTACAGATTGGCTGCCTTTCGTTCGACATAACACCTATGGCATATTTGCCCAAGATGTCTCTGATTACTGAAAATTCAGCCTTGAAATTTGTGGTCTGGCTGCTTTTCCTGAAAATAGGGCCTTCCGGAGTTAGAATAGCCACTCCTGCCCAATTTGCAGCCAAGTGCGAATGATAATCTGTACCGTAAAATAAATCCTTGACGCAGTTTTCGCTTTTAGATGCAATTCCAAAAAGACCGGCCATACGCCTCGATTAAATCCTGTTACGGGTCTTTTTAAGAAATTCTATTCTCAAAACTATAATCGATTGTAGCCGTTAGCTTTTCTTTCAGCCCGTCTGCTCATTATGTTTTTGTAAACATTTGCTGTGTCAGCATAGATGTGCAGCAGCCTATCTGTCTGCTTCTGAACTGAGAGGTTTACAGCGCTTGCCTTGGCTCCGGCAGACAACTGTTCCCTCAGCTTTTCATCATGGAATATTTGCACGACCCTGCCTACAAGCTCAGGATTATT
>CAYGXR010000025.1:0-3614 GCA_964354095.1 Candidatus Woesearchaeota archaeon | reverse complement strand
TTACATACCACAAAGCTATGAGGAGCAAGATGCCTGCAGTCCAGATGAACAAAATTAAAATTCCAAAAGTCCCCAAGGGATTCCGTTTTATATTTGCAGTTCTCGCGCTTCTGATAATAATCGGGTTTGTCATAATCATGGGCATTATGATTTACCAGAAGACGGCAAATCTAATAGGCTTCTCGCAGACTCCAGTAACAAACTGCACAGATACGGACAACGGCAAAATTCCGGAAGTTTTCGGCACCTGCATAGATGCAACAAGGCAGGCACACAGTGATGTTTGTGTTTTGACAGGCCTCCGTGAGCCATTGAAGCTGCAGGAATATTTCTGCCAAAACAATGCCTGCACTTCAGAAATAATAAGCTGCCAATTTGGCTTTGTCTGTTCAAGCGGGCAATGTGTCGTGGCATAACATATTAATATGCTCTAATTCTTTATTTTAGCATGGCCACAAGAAGAAAAACTAAAAACAAGTCCGAGCTTTCTTCTGCTGTAAAATTCTTTATTGCGGCAATAATAATTCTAGGCTTTCTGTATCTCTACTCTGGAACATCCCAGACTGCACAGTTCTACGAGCCCAAAGCTGCAGAGGTAGCAACACAGGCAGCACCAGCAGCGCTGCCAGACCTCATCGTGAAAGATATAACATTCAGCAGCACAAATGCGAAAGTCGGTGATACAATCCAAACCAGCATAACCTTTTGCAATCTTGGCGCTGGAAACGCAGAAGCATTTGGCTTTGGCGTTATTGATTTGTCTGAAAATAACGGCTTTGGAGGTAGCTTGACCAGCTTGCAAGCAGGCGAGTGCAGGACCATGCAGGGATTCTGGCAGTTAAACGCTGCAGGGCCGCATACAATTAAAGTAGTAGCAGATGACAGCAATTTGGTAACTGAATCTGATGAAACTAACAATGTTCTGGAGAAGTCACTGAATGTTCTTTAGAAAAGATTTATTAGCCGCAAAAGCTCTTTTTTATCATGGCCACAAGAAAGCGCAAGAAGCTTTCAAATACAACAATGCTTTTCATTGTAATTGCAATTACTCTTGCAATAATTATCATTTCAGGCGGGATGCCGCAGGCTGCTGAATTCTTTAAGCCTGGCAATCTGCAACAAGTTAAAATTCCTGCTAAGTCATTAGCTCCGCCTCTTCCTAAACCACCGGTACAAGAAGCAACAACAAGGTTTGCTTATTACAATGCCACGGCCAAACAAGTTTATGTTTTAGATGCAAAAGATGACGGAACTCCTGTTGGAAATTCGTATCCAGTAACAAGAACGGGCTTGTATAACCCTTTGCCTTCGCTCTCGCATGACGGCCAAAAACTTATTTTTGTGAGGCAGCTTAATGGAGGGATATTTCTAACAAATTTAAGTTGCCCAGAGGCAAAATCAGGCTGTCCGGCGGCACAGTTAATATTGCCTGGTCCGGCGTATGATGCGGAATGGTCTCCAGATGATTCGAAAATACTTTATCTAAATCTTAGTCTTACCGAAAATAGCATTGGGGTATATACATTTGCGACTAACTCTAGTACTTTAGTTTACGACGCTAATAAAAAATTAGGTGCTAAGTCCCCTGTTTTCCCAACTTGGGCAAACTTGGGGAATAATATAGTTTTTGTAGTCAATTATAGTTCAATGTATGTTGTTCCTGCCACTTGCAACAATGCGTGCGCGCCTACATTTCTTAGAGCAGTAAGCAATGCTATTCCAAGAGGGTATTGGCGCGGCATAGACGTGGCCTATCGTGACCTGCAATCAGAAAATATATACGTGGCTCCCTTTGATTCCAGCAAAGAATCTAGATATGTGGTCCACAAAGGGGAGGCTCCTGCGTGGAGCCCTAATGGGCAATGGATTGCATACTACAATGATACCAATGTTTATAACCGCATACTGAGCAGAGTGAATTTTGATTGCAACCAAGGCATAAACTGCAATATCAAAACAATAATGGCTATGGGGTCTGATGTTGAAGTCTTTGACTGGCAACAAATCGGACTTTCTCCGCCATTACCCAAAGCTATGAGTGGATGCCAAATAATAAACCAATCTGGAACTTACATACTGACAAAAGATGTTACTGCTTCTTACTTAGGGAAAGACAAGGCCTGCTTTAATATCACAACAAGCAATGTTGTGCTGGATTGCCAGGGACATACAGTAACAGGACCTTACTATGTCGGCGGCTCTGACCCGAGTGGAACAAGTTCTGCTGTTTTTATTCAGGGAGATAAGAATTCTAATACAATAAAGAACTGCAACATCAAGAACTTCGGCCATGGCGTTTTTATGCTTGCTGGCGAGGAGCCTATCAACAATGGCGTTGAAATTCGCTCTCCGAAGAACAACATAGTAACAGGAAATACCTTTACAGACAATAGCAACAGCATCCAAATTACTGGCGGAGCCATGAGCTGCGCTGGCGAGCCATCCGGAAATCTGATTTACAATAACAGATTTTTCTCTACACAATCATTTTACAGGCATGCTGGCTCCATAACAAGTGCAAACTGCCCTGCATTTGCCAAGTTTGACAATGGCGTTACAGGAAACTGCTGGGATGATTACAGCAGCGGAGATATTATTCCTTACGGCACATTTGCGCAAAACAAGAAAGCAGTAATAACACCGGATTCTGCTGCAGATTACAAGCCTGTTACATGCGGGCCGCGGCCAGATCTCATAGTAAAAGATTTAACATTTACCAGCACAAATCTCAAAGTTGGCGATACAGTTTATATCAATGTAACATTTTGCAATGTTGGTAATGCAAACGCTGGAACATTTGGTGTCCGCGTTATAGACTTGTCTGAAAATAATGGTATGGCGGGCGGCTTCGCAGAGTTATTTGCGGGCGACTGTCGAACTATGGGGGGCTACTGGCCGCTAACAATTGCTGGGGAGCATACTGTCAGGGCAATTGTTGATAATGCTAACCAAATAGACGAGTCTGATGAAACTAATAACATTCTTGAAAAGAATATTACAGTCTCAGGAAATATGACTGCAACCGCAACAATTATCGGGCTAGAGACAGAAGAAATCCAATATTTTGGAAACCCACCAAATCAGTTCACAATAAAATTAATCGATGCCGGGCATCCGCCGATAGATGCTTGCCCGGTTGGCAATGCAAAAATAGAGACTAATTTCGGAGGGCAGCAGACTTTGCAGCCCAATACGCCTGTAACAATTGGAGGGGCAACTGTTGAATTGCTGGAAACTGCATTCTCCAGGCAATGGGATATGACTTGTCAGATAAACGGTACCAACATGAGCACTTACTGCAATTATTTAGGCACGGCGTATAATGTCACAATTCCATCTAGGACACCTCCAAATGGGCCAGTCAGGGTCGATGTTTATGTTCCAAGCTGGGGTTATGGCTGGACTTCGTGGATGAACCTTTTTGATTATAGACAACTTCCAGACGGCATTTATATCAGCGTAGAAGGCATACCTGCAACAGGCCCGACGACAATAGGCTTTAGCAAGGAGCCGCCTTTGAGATACGCGGTATTTAACTTGACGAACTTGCCAGGGCCTCTGAACATAGGAGGCAAACTAGTTAGGGATTCTGTGCCGCCATTTGGGCTCATGAA
>CAYGXR010000024.1:0-3162 GCA_964354095.1 Candidatus Woesearchaeota archaeon | reverse complement strand
CAGATGATTTCCAACTCCGGCTCCAGGCTTTCATAGCACAATTGTTGCAATCTTTGCCACATTAGGCCACCTGATTGCAACCTCCTTTGCGATAGGTCCTTTGATTAGCGTGCCTTTTGGCAGGCCAAGCCGGATATCTTTCAGAATGACAGCAGCATTATCCTCAAATTTCGTCTTCATCCCTTCAGGCCTTGTAAATTCTTTTTTCTGCCGTATAACAACAGCCTGCACAACTTTATGCCTCATTTCAGGGTCGCCCACCTTAACCGCGCCTGTCACCAAGTCAGCAACGCCTGCAGCCATCAATTTTTTAGTTCTTGTTTTGTAGCTTTTGACTGTGATAATTCTCAGGAGCTTTGCCCCGCTATTATCGACTACCAGCAAATTTGCCCCGATCGGAAGGGATTTTGAAACGTTAGATTTTACAGCTTTCATTTTTTATCTCCAGACAACTTTTCCATAACAACAAACTTAACAGTTTTAGAAATCGGCCGGCATTCCACAATCCTTACACTATCGCCAGTTTTGACAGACAAGCAAGGAGGATTATGAGCTTTAACATGAGTTCTTTTCTTAAGATAACGCTGATACTTCTGCAAGTATTGTAAGAAGGGCCATTCCACAGTTACTGTTTTAGACATCTTGTCTGCTATAACAATACCATCAAACACCTGCC
This sequence comes from Candidatus Woesearchaeota archaeon, assembly GCA_964354095.1. Taxonomy (GTDB): domain Archaea; phylum Nanobdellota; class Nanobdellia; order UBA10117; family UBA10117; genus CAYGXM01. The sequence goes on along the minus strand of CAYGXR010000024.1, from coordinate 2,486 downwards.
CCCTGGTTTTCAAACTACCGTGAGAAGGGCAATTTTCATCTGTACAGTTTATAGTTTCTTTTATCATAGCTGTGGAACTTGGCGAAACTAGGCAGTTTCGCTCCATTACTAAAAAAGCCTAAGAATGTGCTTTTATAAAGCTTATCTTAAGTGCTGAAAGTGCTAAGAAAGTCTTAAATGACTAACTGATTTTATGTAAACATGGTAGAAGAAAAAGTAATACCACTTCCTGTTGTTACAGACGACGGTTTTTATGTTATAGCAAAGCTCGATAACCACAAATGTGTACCCCTTCATGAGGCTAGTTTAAAATTTAATTTGAATGACCTGGTACCAGTTGGTTTTCAAGAGAGCTTGCAAGATGTAGTGCAGTGGAGTGTAGCGAAAGATGGGCCAGGTTATCTTGGCAAAGAATTAGTCATCGGCAAAAAAAGAAGTGACGAATTATATGAGAAAAAGATTGCTGAGTCTTTGGAAAAACTTATGGCAAAGGCAAAAAAACACGTCCAAAAAATTGGAGCACCTTATTTCCTCGCGGAATCAAACATAGAGGAATCTCAATATGAAAAACATTTCGATGAAAATACACTTATAGGACCTGGACATGATTGGTCAAGCCACTATTCTTATGATGTAACGTTACGTATACAACCTCTTATTCCCAAACGTAAAAGTTAGAACGTAATTAGTATTTCGGGAACTTTTTCTTGATTCGTTCCCAGGGCCTTGCCAGCAGCAATTTTCCATCTATCTGCACACGCTTGCCATCTGGCTGTTCTATAATTAAAATAACATTTTCCTTGTAGACTTTTTTCTCTTTTCCATTTACTTCAAGGCTGATTGTCTTGAAACTCTCGTCTATAATTTTCCCTTCAATGCCCTGGTCTGAGGGATTTTTTGACTTGATTACTTTGGCGCGGAGCCCGATTAATTCGTGCCTGACTAAATTTAAAGGAGTAAGAACCATTATCCAATCTCTGCCCTGACTTCTATATTTTCTCCCTGGAATCCCAGTTTCATCAAAAGTTCCTTAACTTTCTTCCTGTGGTCGCCCTGCAGTTCAATTACATTATCTTTGAATGTGCCGCCGCAGGCAAGCTTTTGTTTCAATTGTTTTACCAAATTTCTCAAATCCTGCCCCTTGGCGTCTATGCCCTCAATAATCGTGTTGAAGCTGTTTTGGAACTTTCCTCGAACAGCACGAACAATGATTTTCTGCTGCTCTTTGGCTATTGCTGAACATACGCACAGTTCTTTCGGCAGGCCACAAACTGGACAGTTCTCACTCATTTTTTAGCAGAAGTCTCCGTAGAATTTTGTTTGGCTCGCTCATTGGCTTTTTCTTACAGTATTTATCTTGGCAATTGCCCTTTTTATAGCTTTCACCTTGCCTGGGCTTGCCAGGGTGCCTGTTGATTTCTGGGCTTGCAATTTCAGAAGTTCTTTCAGCAATTCTCTTTTCTTTTCTGCAAGCTCTGCTTTGGGAAGTTTTTGAATTTCGGAAAATCGTACAATGGCCATTATTTCTTAACCTCGCCTTGCTCTGTTGCTATTGCTTGGGGTTTTAGCCTCATTCTATCTGGCAGGATTATTGTCGGCGGCATTATCTTGACTTGAATGCCGACTGTTCCAGTATGCAAATTTGCAGCTGTGATAGCATGATCAACTTCTTCCAATGCGATTTGGCCGCACTTTTTCATGTAACCTGCAGCAAACCGCCAGTGTTTTGACCTTGAGCCAGGCACACCTCTTCCAGAAATCTTGATTTCTGCCCCGAGTGCACCGGCGTTTAGTATGCTCTGCAGAGTTTTGTAGCCAATTGCCTTGAACTTTGCAGTTCCAAATCTTAAAAGTTCATCTGCAATCTTGTTTGCCATTACTGTTGCACTTAATTGCGGTACAGCAATTTCCTTGACTTCTAATTGGGGATTTTCCAGGCCAAATTTTGTCTTAATTGTACTCGTTAGACCCGTGATGGCGCCGCCTGCCCTTCCAATTACTACAGAAGGCTTTACAGCGGAAATTGTAACTTTTTCTCCCAATGGAGTTTTTTCTATAGCGATCTGGCCGACACCTGCCATTCTTGGAATTTTTTCAAATAAAAATTCCTTTATCTTGAGATATTTTCTTTTTTCCTTGATGAATTCTCGTTCAATCATTGTTTTGTCCCTTTCACTTCAACTTTCTTTTCGGTTTTCTTTTCGCTTGCTTTTGTTTCAACTTCTTTTGCAACAAGCTCGAAATGGGTATTTTTTCTTTCCAAACCGCCGCTCCTGCCGTATCTGCGCCTTTTCGGGCCTTTAATGGCTGCGGCGTGAATTATCTCAAGTTTTTGCAAATCAAGCCCTTTTGACCTTGCGGCTCCTTTAATATTTTTTAGCAATTTAATTACTGAGAGAGCTGCTTTTACAGGATACCGCCCAGGACCGACGCCTGCTTTTGGCGCAACATCCCTGTTGTATCTTTTGTATGGAACAACCTGCTTC
>CAYGXR010000023.1:0-3146 GCA_964354095.1 Candidatus Woesearchaeota archaeon | reverse complement strand
TTCAGGAACAGAGCCAAAAAGGGCAAAGCAGATTGCCTGCAAAACCGAACTCTTGCCAGATCCCATAGGGCCGACTAAAACATTTATCCCTGGCTTGAATTCTAATTCAGTTTCATTATGAGATTTCCAGTTCTGCAGCTTCACTTTTGTTATCATATTATGCCTTCTGCTTTTTCTAGCTCTTCTTCAGCAAGCAGGTTGAATAGCTGCTCCAGTTTTTGCATATCTATTGGAAATTGCAAGTTCTTTTTTATCAATTCCAAGCCCAACACATCAAGGGAAATCTTTTTGTCCTTCAAATCCTGCAGCAAGCTTGTTTTAGCTTCTGCTTCTGCCGCTGCCAGGTCGGATTTATCTATATCAAGAATGGCTTTTCCTGCAAAATCCTTGTAAATCTGGCTGATATTTACATCTGAAGGAGAAAAACCAGAGGCCAGTGTCCCTTTTACCTTAACTTTAATCATCGGCTTTATGCTGTGAACTAAAGATAGGGCTTTTGTTATGGCCTGGCTTATTGTAAATTGTATTTCAATTGGCTTTTTCCCATACAATTCAAGCAAAAGATAGTGGGCGGGCCTTGTCGGTATTATTTTGAAAATAATATCGCGGAGCTTTTTCTCAGGCGGCAAGTCAATAATAAAAAAGCCTTTGTCGCCTGTTGCTTCCTTCTGGCTTAATTGCGTTACAATAGTTGAGCCAGGTATCAGGATTGGGGCTTTTGTCTTTGGATGCTTTTCTTCGAGATGCCAGTGGAAATGCCCTAATAAATAGAAATCAAATTTCTCCGGCAAATCAGCAAAACTGATTGCATTCGTCTCTAAAGGCAAAAGTTCTGCCAGATTCTGATGCAGCATCAAAACATTGTGGGCATTTTCAAAAGGCTCTGGCTTCCAGCTTTTCAATGCATCAAGTGCATAATCATCTGGAACTCCTGACAAGCCATGAATGCCAATTTTTTCATAGCCAACTTCGACAAGAATGGATTCTGCATGCAGCAACTGCATCAGGCCTGCTTTCTCCAGCAGCTGTGCTGGATTTGTGCTGTTGGCATGCCTTCTTTCATGCGTTCCCCAGATGCCAATTACTGCGGGGATAAGTTCCTTTTTTTCTATTGTCTGCTTGTCTTTTGTTATCTTCTTCAGCAGCAAGACTTTTTTTAACTTTAGATTTAACTTAGTAAACAATTCAATGGCTTTTCCAATGACTTCCTGCCTTGGGATCTTGTCATGGAAAATATCTCCCCCGATGAGAACAATATCTGGCTTTTCCTTCAGGGCAAGCTCAAAGGCTTTATCTGCATTTTCAAAGCTCTCATCCCCTCTTTCTGTTCCAAAAGCGAAGCCGAGATGTAGGTCTGAGATGAATGCCAGTTTCATGTTATTTTTAAGGGGTGAACGGCTTAAATCGTTTTATAAAGCAGAGCAAACATTTTAATATACGCTTAAGAGAAACTAAATATGGCCCTTAGAGCTAAAAAAGAAGCTAACTTCTCTGAATGGTATACTGAGGTTATACAGAAAGCTGAGCTCGCAGACCATTCTTCTGTAAGCGGCTGCCTCGTGTATAGGCCTTATTCTTATTCAATCTGGGAGCGGATTGTTGCCGAGCTTGACAAAAGGCTGAAGAAAATAGGGATAGAAAATGCCTATTTCCCTCTTCTAATTCCTAAAAAGTTGCTTGAAAAAGAAAAGGCGCATGTCAAAGGTTTCGATCCTGAGGTTGCGTGGGTCACAGAAGCAGGCCATCATAAATTAGAAGAGCCTCTGGCGATAAGGCCAACCTCTGAAACAATAATGTACGAGTCTTATGCCAAATGGGTTAGAAGCTGGAGAGATTTGCCGCTAAGAATAAACCAATGGAATAATGTAATCAGATGGGAATTCAAGCATCCAACGCCTTTCTTTAGAAGCAGGGAATTTTTGTGGAACGAAGGCCACACTGCTTTTGCAACAGAAAAAGAATCTGTTGCAGAAAAAAACCAGATTTTAGGAATTTACAGAGAAATAACTGAAGATTTTATGGCCCTGCCTGGAACAATTGTGAAAAAAACTGAATCTGAGAGATTTCCTGGCGCCATGGCGACTTTTACAATAGAACACATGATGCCTGATTTCTGCAGTTTGCAAGGTCCTGACTTTCATCTGGACGGGCAGAACTTCGCAAAAGCTTTCGGCATACAGTTCATAGATGAAAAAGGAAGGAAAAATTTTGCCTGGCAGAACACCTGGGGCTTTTCAACCAGAGAAATCGGCGCTCTCATCGCGATACATGGCGATGATTTCGGCGTGGTATTGCCGCCAAATATTGCACCGATTCAAGTTGTAATAATTCCAATCTATGACAGCGGAAGCAAGAAAAAAGTTCTAGCTGCCGCTAATGAGCTGGCTAAAAAGCTGGAAAAGGACTTCAGGGTTTACCTTGATGACAGGGAAAAATACACGCCTGGCTGGAAATTTAACGAATGGGAAATCAAAGGCGTTCCTTTGAGAATTGAAATCGGGCCGAGAGATATTGCTGCAAAGCAGGTAACTATTGCAAGGCGGGACAACCAAAAGAAATCTGCCTTGAAGAAAATTGCTGTAAAGGAAATAGCAAAACTTTTGGCAGACATACAAGCTAATCTTTTGAAAAAGGCACAGGCTTTTGTGAAAGAGCACTTCAAGTCTGCAAAAACTTACTCAGAGCTAAAGAATCTGGTTAAAACTAACTTTGTAAAGGCAAGCTGGTGCGGGCTTGAGGCTTGTGAAGCTAAAGTCAAGACTGACATCGGGGCAAAAATTTACATTCTGCCTGATGAAAAAGCCTCTGGAAAGTGCATAATTTGCGGCAAGCCTGCTAAGCATGTTGTTTACATAGCGAAGAGCTACTGAACTTAGTTATGAAAAAATGTTGTGCATTTTTCCATTCCAAAAACTGCTGCAGTTTTTGTTATCTCTTATGGCTTATGGTCTTTCAAAGCTGCTCAAGCTCCACGCAAAGATATGTATACCTTAGGGCTTAACACAATCAGCTTCCAAACAAAACCTTTAAAAATGTGTTTCACATCACAAATCATATTCGGTGATTTTAATGCCAGTGAAATCTAAACACGGAACAACAACTGTAAGCGTTGTTTGCAAGGATGCTGTAATTATTGCGGCAGACAA
>CAYGXR010000022.1:0-14689 GCA_964354095.1 Candidatus Woesearchaeota archaeon | reverse complement strand
ATTGTTGAACGCGTAATAGTAATCTGCGCTGACAAAATTTGCGGAATTGCTTGCGGTGCAAAATTAGCCTCTACATCGGCTAAATCGTGCGTTAATTTGTAAGTGGCGCTGGGTATGGGTATTATTTCACCCGGAACGGTGTTAATCGCATCTCTTTCATAAGGTATTGTTCCAATTAATTTCTCCCGCTCAACAGGGCTCACGATAAGTGCATAGACTATTATCATTCCCAATATGACAAATAAAATTATCAGGGGACCTATGCTGCCTCCTAAAAGACTGTCCTGGGCCATGCCCTATTCTGTATTTTGTGATTTAAAAATACTATGTATCTGCCCGCTAGTAATGCCTGATAGTAATCCCTTAATGTTAGTCTGCGCTATCCGAAAAGCTGGGCATTAAGTTTTACTGCCATTAGAGGATTCCATTAGGTGCAAGTTTTTATACTGCAAAATTTCTATTAAAGGCATGAAAATCCTATCTTTGCGAAAGGATGAAGCCAAAATCAAGGTAGATACACTTGATGATTTATGGCATCTAAGCAGGCTGATAGAGCCGGAAGACTCTGTAGCTGGTGAAATTGTACGCAAAGTAAGACTTGGGGCTGAAGAAGAGCGCACTCGGCTGAAAAGAGAGGTCTATTTTGTCAAAATTAAGGCTGAAAAGATAGTTTTCGAGCCTTCTGCTGTAAGGGTTATTGGAACTATCGAAGAGGGCCCTGAAGAATTGGCGTTAGGAACGCATCACACGCTTGATGTCAGGCCTGGAGATTCTATAAAAATCTACAAAGCCTGGAAGCCTTTTCAGGTAAAAAGATTGAAAGAAGCTGAAGCTGCAACAAAAACGCCAAGTGTTGCAGTTTGTGTCCTTGATGACGAAGCTGCCAATTTGGCTGAATTCACGCCAACTGGAATTACGTATCTGGCACAAATACAGCTGGGGCTGGCCAAAAAAAGATTTGTGGAAAAAGTTGAGGAAAAGTTTGGCAAACTTGTGGCTGAGCTTGCGGAAATTGCTAAATCCCATGAGATAGTTGTAATAGCCAGTCCTTTATTTTGGAAGGATGAGCTCCTTAAGAGATTCAAGGAGAAGCATAAAGAGCTAGCGGAAAAGGTCAGGCTTGAAGATGTTTCAACAGGAGGCAAGCGCGCAGTTGTAGAACTTCTGAAGAGAGGAGCTTTAGACAGAATTGTAAAAGGCACTGCTCTGCAGAAGGAATTTGAGCTTGTGGAACAGTTGATGATTGAAATTGCCAGGGAAAGCAAGCTTGGTGTTTACAAGATACCTGCTGTCAAGGATGCTGCCAGCGCGGGAGCCGTGAAATTTCTCCTGGTAACAGAAAAGCTGATTGAAAAAATGCGCGAGCTGAAAAGATATAATGAATTAAATGAAATCTTTGATGCAGTTGAGGCCACAAAAGGAGAGATTCACATCATAAGCAGCAAGTATGAAGCCGGGGAGAAGCTTGATGGCCTTGGCGGGATTGGTGCTATTTTGAGATTTAAGATTTGAGTCTCATAGTTATGTCTTTCTTTTGAGTCTTATATGCCCCAATTGCTTTTTCTAGCGCTTCGTATTCTTGGCTGATGTCTTCTGCGATTTCATCCAAGGTGCACCTATTCTCCCTTTTTTCTAACGCTTTAAGGAAGTCTTCATTATCGAACTTTCGTTTCATAGCAAAGTCTATTGACGAAATTGTTAATTGTTTATACTCCGAAAAATTATCTAGTATGAGCGCTACATTTTCAGGTCCTAATAATACTAAAAAGCCTTCTCCTCTAAAATAGTTTTTATCAAAAGCTATATACAACTGGCCTAGTGGTTTTTGAGCCTCCCTGGCCGCTTCCGCCAGAGCTGCACAGATTTTCTGGCCTAGTTTTTGCTCTAGCACTTTAATTTCTTTTTCGTACTCTCCTTCGAGAACTGATATTATTTTACTATACTTATCGAATAGCTCATTCATGTTACTCTTCTATAAGAAAGTCATAAAAAGGTTGTGACTTGGTGCTTTGCTCAGATACAAGATTTAGTTATAACTTTGCTGTGCATTCTTTTGCTTCAGAAGTCTTTCTAAATACCCCTGCAATTCTTTTATTTGTTTTCTTTTGAGAGGTTTATATTCAAAATAGTTTGACGGAACGAGCGGTCGTCCCCAAAAGCCATCTCCATACATAGTTTCTGAAGAGACTGGTGGCTTGTAACTTACAGTATCCCCTGGTTGAAGTCTCTGGTATAATTCTTTTGCTAAATCTTTCATATCGTGAAGTTCTGCATTGGAAAATGATGCGCCATCTACTTTATCATCAATTACATACCAATATCTATCTTTACGAATATAACCAGATCCTTGCGACCAGAAATGTGTGGCTCTATAAACAAAAATTTCTTTTCTTAAATTTTTGTTTGCTTTCTTACCCATGTTAAACTTTTAAATGGCAAAGTCATAAAAGGATTATGGCCATCGCATTAAGCCTTGAAATTCTTGTTGGGATAATAGGCTCGATTGTTTTGATAGTTGCATGGCTTTGGGAAACCTGGGAAAATTACGAGAGGCATAAAGTTTCGGTACATTTGCACTTTTCAATTTTGTACATAACCGGCAACTTGCTTTTGACTTGGTATTCCTGGCAGATTCATAGCATGATATTTTTTGTATTGAGCATAATTTTGATATGCGCGATACTTGGAGAAACCATTTATGCTATTAGCCAAAAAAGGCATACTTGGAAACATACCAGATAACCATGGTTGAAAACATTCCCAAGATTATTTGCTTTGATTTGGATGGCACTTTAGTGAACTCGCAGGAGGCGCATGCTGTCTCTTTCAATCTTGCTTTTGAGAAAAACAACCTTCCAAAAAAGCCTTTGGATTTTATTATTTCAAAGTTCGGCCCAACTGCAGAAGTCATCGTAAAAGAAATATTTCCAGATATTTCAAGCAGGAAGCTTGAGGCTGTTGTTGCAGACAAGAGAAAAATCTTTCTGGAGCAGACTGTAAAACTTACAAAGCCCATTCCCGGCGTTATTGAAGCTTTGGAACTTCTTAGTGAGAATTTCAAATTGGCAGTAATATCAAACTCAATTCATGCAGAGATAATAGCAATCCTGAAAGCAGCGGGGATAAAACAAAGCTTATTCTCTGCAATTTTAGGTTATGGTGAAATACACCCGAAGCCAGACCCCGATATAATACAAACAGTAGAAGAAAAAGCGGATGGGGCAGTCATTTGGTTAGTAGGCGACACGACTTTTGACATTAACCTCGGCAACAATGCAGAAATCAGGACAATTGCAGTCCTGACAGGCGTTCATGATGTCAAGACTTTGGGAACTGCAAAGCCAACCATTACAATAGAATCTGTGGCGCTGTTGCCTGAATATTTTTCCGGTGAGTTATAAGCACTTGCTGGCTCGCTCTGCTCGCTTGTAATCTCTTTAGTTTTGTTAACATCAAGCAAAAGCTTACTCACAATGTTTGGCTTGCGCAAAGTCATGGATTTTATATTAGCGCAAGCCCCATATTTTAAGGCGGGGTTCCCAAACGTTGTGACAGACTCTTGAGGGATTCCCTTCAGAGTTAGCCATAAATTATTAAAAGCCACATAGTAAACTTAAAACATGGCTGCTGACGCGCACAAGTGGTTAGACATACTTTTGATAATCGGCGCATTAGCCTTGGGCTTTGTGCTGCTAAGACCATTCCTGACTGCGCTCGTGTTCGCGATTGTCGTTGCTTATATTTTATATCCTGCGCACAAAATTATCAGCGCAAAAATAGGCGACACTGCGTCTTCGGCACTCCTCACGGGCCTTGTCACTATTTTAACAATCACCTGCATCGCTTTAGGCATCAAGCTATTCTTGCAGGAGATTTCGCAGGTTTTTGTCACAGTTGCAAATTTTGACTTTTCCAAACTTGTTCCGGACCCAAGTTTTGCAGGTTCCCTGAAAGAAATTACAAGGCAGGCTGTGCTAAAAGTGCTGGAATCTTCCTCATCAGCAATAGCACAAATACCGCGTTTAATTATTTCCTTCTTTGTATTTTTTGCAACATTATTTTTCTTCCTGCGGGACGGCAAGTGGGTGTGGGCCTGGGTACAGAAAAGAGTTCCGTTAAAGCATGACCACAAGATGCAGATATTTGAAAATCTACGGCGCTATGCCAAAGCTTTCATTCAGGTTTGGCTAATCATCGGCATTATACAGGGCATAGCAGCTGTTGTTGGGTTTACGATATTCGGCCTGCCATATGCGCTTCTCGCTGGCTTTTTAGTTATGATATTCTCAATTCTCCCAGTTGTCGGGCCTGGAACTTTATATGTGCCTGTTGGCGTTGTTCTAATTTTGCAAGGGCACATCAATACAGGCATCGGCCTAATGATTTACGGGCTTGCAATCGGCGGCTTTTTGGACTATGTTATAAGACCCTACTACGCTGGCCGCTGGGCAGCGGTGCACCCGCTGGTAATCCTGCTTGGCATCTTTGGAGGCCTGTTTGTCCTGGGGCCTGCCGGCTTTATCATAGGACCTGTTCTTCTCTTGCTGATAATGGCCGTACTTCAGGGCGCGGGCTCTGGTTTCATAAAAGGTAGACATGTATGAGACTCAAAGCAAAACTGTTGTCTATTGAATCTGGCGGACCACTCGTGATTGTTCTAAATCCAAAAATAGCTAAGGACCTTGACATCGCGCCTTCTGACAGGGTCAGGATAATGACTGAGAAGAAATATGCTGTCGCAATTGCGGATCTCTCCTCTACAATCTCGGAAAATGACATGGGCATATTTCAGGAAGTACAGCGGTTATTGAATATTTTTGCAGACCAGCCCATCACAATAATTCCTGAGGAAAAGCCGTATGCTATTCAGAGCATAAAGAAAAAGCTCGATGGTTTGGAGCTGAGCAGGGATGAGATTTTTGAAATAATTACAGACATAGTGGATAACCGGCTTACGCAGGCAGAAATAGCCTCTTTTGTAACTGCTGTTTACGCGAAAGGAATGAGCATGGATGAAGTTGAGCATATGACCAGGGCCATGGCGGAAACTGGCCAGATGCTGCGCTTTAACATCAAACCGATTGCGGATTTGCACAGCATCGGAGGCGTGCCAGGAAACAGGACAACTATTATCGCAATTCCAATAATCGCCGCGGCTGGTATCTACATCCCAAAAACAGCAAGCAGGGCCATAACAGATCCCGCAGGAACTGCAGATACTATGGAAGTTCTAGCTCCTGTCGATCACTCGATAGATGAAATAAAGGAAATTGTTTTGGAGCACAAAGGCTGCATCGTATGGGGAGGTGCAATAGACATGGCACCAGCAGACGACTCAATAGTTGAAGTTGAAAGGCCTTTGCAATTAGATCCGACTGCAATGCTTCTCTCGTCAATAATGGCCAAAAAATATGCTGCTGGCGCGACAGACGTGCTGATAGAAATCCCGCACGGCCCTGGAACTAAATGCACAAGGCCCAGGGCAAATGAGCTTGAAAAGAAATTTCTTGCGCTAGGCTCGCGGTTAGGAATCAAATTAAAGATAAGCAAGACAGACGGAAGCCAGCCAGTTGGCCGCGGAATAGGCCCTGCTCTCGAAGCAAGGGATGTCTTATGGGTCCTGGAAAAAAACGATTCTGCTCCTGCTGACCTGAAAAATAGGTCACTATACCTGGCAGGCCAGCTTCTTGAATTAGTGAAGAAGGCAAGGCCGGGCACAGGCTTCAAAACTGCTGCGAGTTTAATTGAAAATGGTGCTGCGCTCAAAAAGCTAAAGGAAATTATAGCTGCGCAGGGTGGCAATCCTAAAATAACTTCTGCTGACATCCAGATAGGAAAATATGATGAAACAATTCTCGCTGAAAGAACAGGCGCAATTCAGGCAATTGATAATGACATAATAAAAAGGATAGGCAGGCATCTTGGCGCGCCTTACAACAAGGGCGCGGGCCTTTATCTTTATGCAAAAGTCGGGGATAAAGTAAAGGATGGTGACAAATTATTTTCGCTGTATGCAGAATCCGGCCGCAAGCTGGCAGAAGGCCTGGAATTTGCAGAGGCTAACAACCCATACAAAATCAAAACTTGAAAATGCTCATGAGATTGCTCTACATAGTGTTAGACGGGGCAGCAGACTTGCCAATCAGGCAGCTGAGAAACCAGACTCCTCTCGAAGCTGCAGATAAGCCGCATCTCGATGAATTATCTGCAAAATCAAAGCTTGGCCTGATGCACGTTATTTCAAAAGACATTGCGCCTGAATCTGACCAGGCGACCCTCGCATTATTGGGGATTAATCCATTTACACAGTATACTGGCAGAGGCCCGCTTGAAGCTTATGGGTCTGGCATAAAAGCGCCGAAAGATTCAGTGATTCTAAGATGTAACTTTGCTTTTCAGCAAGATGGCATAATTAAAAGGGCAAAAATTGTGCCTTCCGAAGCTGACCTCATGAAGATAGCAGAACAGCTTTCTGAAATAAAAGAAGCAGATAACACCAAGATAAAATTTATCCCAACGGTTGGTCATCGCGCAGTATTAATTTTGTCCGGCAAAAATTTATCCCCGAAAATATCAAATACGCATCCTGGCTATGAAGTGGTTCGGGATTTTGTCACAACTGCTGTTCCAAAAAGGGAAAATGTTCCCGTAATTAGATGTAAAGCCTTGAATAAGGGGGCGGAAAGAACTGCTTCTGTTGTTAATGACTGGCTGAGGCATGCACAATCTGTTTTAGAGCAAGGACATTTTCCCACAAATTTTATTTTAGCAAGGGGCGCAGGCGATGCGTTGCCCAATTTGCCAAAGCTAAGGGGCTGGACTATGCTTGCAGACATGCCTGTTGAGAAGGCAATTGGAAAACTCTGCGGGATGGCCATAATTAAAAAGCCAATTGATTTGCAGAAACTAGCAGCGTCTGTAAAAAAAGCTTTGAAAAACCACAAAGCTGTTTATGTTCAGATAAAAGGCACTGATGAATTTTCGCATAACGGCGATTCTGTTGGCAAAACTAAGTTCATAGAAGAATTGGATTCTAAATTCATAAAGAAGATAGTGCACGAGCTAAATAATGTTGCAATCTGCATAACTGCAGACCACACAACATCATCAATTACAAAAACTCACACAAATAATCCTGTTCCTGTTCTGCTTTATGTTCCTGATGAAATTGGCGATTGCTTAAGATTCACTGAAAAGTTAGCGACAAGGGGCAGTTTAGGCAATCTAACAGGAAATAGCCTGTTTAAAGTGTTGCAAAAGCTTTTATTATTCGATTAAACTTTAAAGGCATGGCCCGCGATTTTACATTGCACCATCACATTGCAAGACCTATTTCTGTACATTACCACAGGCCGATTGCCAGATCGATACATCTGATGGTAATTGCTGTTGCCGCAGTTTTTTTGACCATTAAACTGTATTTGTATTGGCTTGCCACCAAAGATATTGTAAGTTTCAGCATAGGGCAAAAGTTTGTACCGGCCGCGCATCTCATACTAATCCCTTTTTTTGCCGGCATAGTGCTTTTGGTTTTGCTGACTTTTTACAGTGAGAAATTTTTCTACAGGGAGCTTGGATATTTGCAGAGGAAATATAGGCTAAAGTTTGTGCATGCATTCAAGCACAAATAAACTGGCTCGCTTCGCTCGCTTGTAATCTCTTTAGTTTTGTTGGCATCAAGCAGAAGCTTACCGCCTCTTAAGGTTTAACCAGTTTCAGTAGTAATTTTGCAAATATCTGAGAATAACTTAGAATCATTTTCATTTGTAACAACAAAAGCTTTTCCAGTTTGTTTCAAATCGGATGGTTTGAAGAATTTCCAGTCTGCAGAGAATTTAACAGCAAGCCAGGGCTCTGCCTTGAACATCGTAGCAAAGGCCAGCAGTTGGCGGACTTGCTCAGGGTCAAAATATTGGTACTTATGCTTTGTTGATTTGCATTCTATTGCCATAATTTTGCTTCCATTTGATGCGAGCACGTCAGGACTGTAAAATTTTTGCACGCCGCTCCCGGCAGCTCTAATTGCAGCAAAATTAACTCCCCATAACATTGTTAACAATTCTCTTTCAGCTGCAGAACCTTTTGCTTTAAATGCCATATTTTTCTATGCATATCTCTGATTATAGCATTTACGGTCTATTTCACCGCATTCTTTTTGCAACTCTTTGATTCTTTGTTCAAGTTCAGGTGAGGGCGCTTTAGCATGTTTTTCTATTAATTTTGACAGTGCAAATTGCCGTGTTGAATGTAAAAATCCCGGGAAAAAGCTAAAATACTCTTTGAAAGTTGCAGACAGCACAGAAAAATAATAAGTTTTCATTTTGTAAATACCTCTACTATGTCCTTGTCTTTAAGCTTATGTTCAAAGCCGACTGCTTGGCCTGGAAATTTTGCTGATGAGCCCCAGATTTTTGCATATTTGAAGTTCCTTACAAAGTCCTTGTGTATTGTTTCTGCGAGGTCTTTTACTGTTGCTCCCTCCTTCAATACAACGGGCTTTTCTGCAACCTTGCCTGATGTTCTTGTTTGTATCCTAATTTTTCCTGTCTTTGCCCAGATTTCTTCTTTCAACATTGTTAAGTCTTCGGCATCAGACATCGTCACGATAGCAGGGAGCTCTGTCTTCTCAAAGGTTTGCGCTCTCTTTGGTCCAATTTTGATTTTTGCTTTCTCCAGAACAGATTGCAAAAACTGTAACTGTTCCTCGTCATTTGCAATTATAACAAGAACATCTGCGTTCCTGACTAGACTGAAAACCTGGCCTGCGACTGATGAATTTGAAAAGTTTGCGTGGAAAGCCGGCATGTCAATGCCCTGCAACCACACATTTTCATACGGCAACATTCGCATCTTGATTTTATAATTATTTTCGCCTTCGTATTTTGAATTCGTCAATTTTGCAAAAAGATTGCTCTTTCCTGAATCTAAAACGCCGATAAAAACAATGGTTGCTGCGCCTTCTTTCTTAATTGCCAGAGCTTTTTTCCTTTTTGCAGCTTTCTTTTCCTTCTCTAATTCTTTTTTTAATATTGAATATCTCTGTTTTAATTGATTTCGCAGTTTCTCCGCGCCCTTGTGTTTCGGCGCAGTGGATAGCATTAACTTTAGAGCCTTGAGCTTTTCTTCTGCAGTGCTCGCTTTCAGGTATTCTTCATTTGCCTTTGCAAATTCCGGCCCAGCATTTATTGGCATTTTGCTCACTATAGTTTTATATTTCTGATTTTAAAAACCTTTAAATAACTAAAGCTCCTCTTTTATTCTGAAATGGTTAGCGCGTTTATCCTCATCCGTTCGGATTCGGGCGCAGAAAGGGAACTGCTCGAGAATCTTGAAGATTTTGATGAAATTGCGGAAATTGACATAATATACGGCGAATGGGATATCATTGCTAAGATAGAAATGGAAGGCGACGTTACTGCGCTAAAGGATTTCGTTCTCAGCAAGATTAGGCCGCTAGCCGGTGTTAAGCATACTTCTACATTAATAGCCACTGAGTAATTCAATGTTCTCTAGCAATAGATTTTCCCCAGGCTTCTCCGAGCAACGTCCAGATTGTCACGCCTGGCAGGAAAAATAGAATGAGCATTACAGGCGTTAGTAAATAAACCAGGGTTATGCTGGCAGTTGCTCCCACAGCGTATATCAAAACAAAAAATAATCCTGCAATTATAACACTATAGATTGCGGCAAGCGCCCAACCTTTTAGATATGCCCAAGAAAAAGCGCGCTTAAGCATCTGGACTGAAAAAGCTGCTTTGAACCTGCCTTCCGCAACGTAATTTAAGATAGAAGCTGGGCAGAAATACGAAGCTAGTACAAGCAGAACAAAAAATGCGATGAGAAGATTTCTTATTGTTCCTGCAAATGTAATTAGAATAGCTACCGGGTTTTTGCTTAATAGCCATAAGCTGTACATTGCTAAAGCTGCGGGCAAGACGTACAAAATTTGCAAAACGCGAACGCCAAGACCAAAAATAAAGAGCTGCTTCCATTCTCTGCGCCAAAAAGGCAGTTCATAGCTGCCCGACATGGCAGTTCTTGCGCAGGCCATCTTATAGCCCATGGCAAAAAATTCCACGATGGGAATCCATGCTATTAGTATTCCGGGCAGAGCCCTTAAGCCAAAAGGTCTTTTCAAAGCAGCCAGTGACATACGCTAAACTTTATATTCTGATATAAAAAGGTATGTCATAATGGCCACTAAAACAAGCTGGCAGAAGTTTAAACAGTGGGGCAAATCTCACAGCCTGCACCAGCCAACTACAAAATTACCTTTGCGCTTGACTCTTGAAATAAATGAGGATGTGGTTGATTTCGTGCATGGCTGCCTTATCGGCTTGCTGATAGGCTTTATGCTAGGTTTATTTTTTACAAAAACTTTAGGATTGTTTTAGGTCAGAAAGGGGCATCCAGACTTCTTTAATCCTCATGGAGCCATTGCCTTGGAAATAAAACATGAAAGGCACTGGACAAGGGTTAATTGGTTTCTGCCTGCAACTTGCACGGACTTTTTCTACTGCGTGGGCCAGATTCATTCCATAAACAACTGTGGGGCTTGTCAGGTTTCCACCAAAAGAATAGTCTGCTGTACCATCATCCCCAACATCAATCTTTAAGTCTTTAGGATGGCCGCTTGCAGGCTCTACAATTAAGTGAATGTCTGTAAATTCCCAGCCAGAGTCGAAGCTTATGTTCGTACTGTTTGAATTGTAAAGTTCTTTTCCCAAAGGCGGAGTAAGTTCCACATTTATAGAGCAAGGCTTTGAAGCAGCACAGGCGCAGAATAGGTTGCTTGTTACTATTGTAGTCGCATTGGCGCTTTTGCCAGTTGGATCTACTACTACTAATTTTACTCCTTTCTTTTCTCCTTTAGTGGATAATCCGCTAGAAGGCCAAGGGCCACTGGAATTTGTAATGTAACAGTTAGTTGATTCATAATCATCTTCCTTGTTTGAATTGTTGGCAACTGCGCCAAACGCACAATTCAGGCCTTGTGGAGGCGGATTTGATGTGGAATAAAAATCGCACGGCTCGCTCGATAAATCAAAATCCCAGTAACAGCTGGCATTTTGAATAAAATAGCCCTTTGGCAATGTAGTGTCCTTGGCTGAAAAGTAAACCGGCTCGAAACTGCAGACTTTTCCTTCTGGCGCAAGCGTTATTTTTGCATCTAGAAATCCTGCTGGGGCTATTTGCGCAAAGGGTTTCATGCTTACAGTTATGCCAATCGGGGCAAATATGTAGTAATTTGCCGTGTCAACTACCCTTGGGCCCACATCTGTAAATAGTAATATGTAAATAAAGACAAAAGAAGCCAGCGTAAGAGCCAAACTGATGAAAAATTTCATCCCAAATTCCATTATTTACCAATACCTCCGAATATCGGCTCAAACATAGTGCCCAGTTGCGAGAACCCCCCGCGGATAAACACGAAAAATATCAGGAAAACTACTATCGCCATGATGAAAACAAGAAAAACCCACCACAGTGTTTCCAAACCTTTTTTTGTCATCATAGGAAGCACGCTATGTCCCCTACAGTTATGGCCTGCCAGTCTGGGGAAGAGCCCAGATTTTGGACGTAGCCATACTTGTTATTTACCCAGTTCTCCAGGTTTGCAATTTTATTGTCGAAGTTAGGATTGCTCATTATGCCTGCAAGAGATGTAACTAAAACTTTGAAGTTTCCGCTGTTGTCTTTGTACAAGAAGGCAAGCTCATCGACTCCATCTTTATTGTAATCTGTTATTGCGACATCGCGCCAGTCAACATCATCAGGCCAGTCTGGCCTGCTTGCGACGCCAAAGTCTTTACCTGTATACTTGATCAGTGCCAAATCTCCTGGCGAGCCCACAGCAATGATATTATAGGGGCTCATCCTATCCGAAGTTGCAGCTGCAACAGCTTTCCAGTCTTTATTATCAATATCAAACCAATACGGTTTTGTATTATTTACTTTTTTGTAATCGCCGTATTTGAACACATACACATCTCCTGTGCCCCAATCTGATGAGCCGCGCAGCGCAACTATTTCATATTCGCCGTTTTTGTTAAAATCTGCAGTTGCAACATCCTGCCAGTCATTGCATTCACAATCGTACTCGACTCCATTATCATCATAGCATTTGCATGTAAAATCTTTGGTGTCTGCAAATGCTGAACCGTGTTCAACGAGCGTTAGCAGGCCTCCTGCTGAGTATTTGTACAAATCAAGGTCTCCAGGATTTCCAAGCACAACTATGTTCCCTAAATCGTGGCCATTGGATGCTGTAAATTTATTTCCAGTGGCTACAGCTTTCCAGTCAACGCTGTCTGCAAGATTTTGATATGGCCATATCAGCCTGAGCTGGTCGGAGGTTATCTTTCCTGCCTGCGGGCTATTTTTAATTCCAGAATAAGACTGGACATACAGGTCTTTTGGATTTGCCATTAAAAATGCAAATTCCGCTGCTCCGTTACCATCTAAATCTCTTGCATCAAAGTCTTTTTGCTCATAGTCTGTTTTGGGGAAAAAATTGCCAGCTAAATTGGCAAAATATGCGCTGTATATGTTAAGGCCATCGGGCTTGCCGAAAACTGCAATCTCCTGCGCAGTATTTGATGCTGGCGCAGTGTAGTTATTGATATTTGATTTTGCAGTCTGGTAGCCCTTTGTTGCCAAGACTTGTACTGTATGTGTTGTTCCGGATGGCGCCCTGTACGAAAGTGCATTGTTTTTAACCTGGTCAACTGGCACGAACTTTCTATTATCAATAACATCTGGCGTGATTTGATCTAAGGGGATATTGCCTTTGGTACTTGAAACGGTACTTGCGATACTAATACAAGTATAGTTGTCTGTAATTGGCGTTTGTATATTGATGCTAAAGTAAGGATCTAAAACGAAGCCTGTTGTTGAGGCTTCGGAATAATAAGCTGACCTGCTTCCATAAGCGGACACTACAATATCCTTTGTTGTCCAAATATCATTGACGGAGTTCAGTGCATAAATGTGACTTACGGTTGTGCAGGTTTCATTTGTCCATTCCTTTCCTGAAGCATTCCAGGTTGCATAACCCAAGTTAGTCACATAACTGCATTCTGTATTTGTGCTCTGACGGTCGCCAAAATCCCATGTTATGCTTAGATTTTCCAGGCAGGAAGAGCTTATGTTTGCTCTTAACCGCAGCGGTACAACAGCAAATCCTTTTGACTTCAGAGCATCTGCTGCTGACTTCGATGTGTTGATGTAAACTGCACCTCCAACATCATTCCATATCACTATTGTTGGTGATCTTGTGCAGGGAAGCTCTCCTGTTGCGCCTATCTGCTTTTCAGTCAGACTTTTAATCTGCAAAGTGCCTCCCCGTATGAACGGAGCAAAAATAAGCGTCGCTACTAAAAGTGTTACCAAAATTAATATGATTGTAAACATATAAGAGCCTTTTCTCATCTCAAACAACCTTCTCCCTGGCATCTGCAAATGCCTGGTACTCGCTGCCGCTCACAGTTTCAATAAAGTGCGCATCTGCGTCAATAGAGAATTGGTAATTGACAAGCGGTGCAGAAACCACATTTATTTTTTCCGAATACGAAATTTTCCAGCTGCAATATCTATTATTGTCTTTTGCCAGAATATTCGAACAATCTGTTGCATTCCCCGCAAGGCCACAATTTGGTTCTGGCAAGCTGCTCGTACAATTCAGTTTTTGGTCCCAGGTACACGCATTCCCGGGATAGTTTTGGGTAAATTTTATTTTTGTTGTGCAGTTAGTGTAATCTGTTTCATCTGCACAGGGCCTCTCTGGAAATGGGAAATTTTTTTGCAATTTGCAGCTTTCATCGTAACCATAACCTTCTATCATCAAGCCGTTGTGAGAGCAGGAAAAGCTAAATTTGTAATCTGGTATGCTTGTCTCTATTAGCTGCGAGCTTGGGGAATACATCGTTATATATCTGCTAAATAAATCTTTGAAGGCAGCTTCAAAGGCTGTTTTCTGGTCGCAAGCCTGTGTTAAAGCTGCGGCATCTTTACTTTTATTACTTAGATTCCATACAACTTCCGATGCTGCCTCGCTTGCTGCAATCTGCACATAGCTTTTGGCTTTTGCACTTTCCACATACGAAGTAATGAGATGGGATTGCTCATCTCCTGCCTGCATGATAAAGCCATATGTTTCAGTATTAAACCTGAATATGAAATAAAGAATTGCAACTAGAACTAAGATTGAAACGAACGCCAACCCTTGCCCTTTTTTTGACATGGTTGCCATTTTCAGCCAAATTTTGTAACGGGCTTGCCTCCACAAGTTTGAACTGTATCGGTCTGGTTTATTGTTTTTAGTGCAACATTCAGGCCGCAGTCCTGCAATGCAGTGCTGCGCACCAATGTAACATTTACATTAAAAGTATTTAACGGGGCAAGCTCTTCAATAGTTAGTTCATAAACTGAACCCTTTATTTTAACAGGCAATGCCATGCTGTCGAGCTTTGTAGTGTTGTTTGGAATTTTATTTTGAAACCTTTCTCCAAAGATTGATTTTGGCTCAAGGTCTAGTTTGCAATTGTCCCCGCAGGTTGTATCTGCGCCAAGCTGGCCATCATCGTAAATTGTAAAGTTTGCATTTCCATCAGGCGTGCTGAAATTCACTGGTGATGCTATTGCAGGTTTAGTTTCGGAATAACTGCAATATTTATCCAATAAGGCAACT
>CAYGXR010000021.1:0-2900 GCA_964354095.1 Candidatus Woesearchaeota archaeon | reverse complement strand
TTTGCTTGATTAATCTGTCAAATTCTTCCGGCTTCATTGCCTCTGGAACTATTTTTTTAGTTACATCCTCAATTAACTTGTCTGCCCTGTAAATTGCTTTGCATTTGGTGCATTCGGTTAAAGGATCCTGAAAGCTCGACAAATGCCCAGATGCTTCAAATACTTTTGGAGGCATTATCGGCGAGCCGTCTATTTCCAGCATGCCATCAGCTTCAACAAAATTTTTCCTCCACAGCTCGATAATATTTCTTTTAAGCGCGGCTCCAAGCGGGCCATAATCGTAAAATCCGGCAGGTCCTTTGTAAATTTCTGCAGACGGAAACCAAAATCCCTTTCTTGTCGCTAGATCAATAATCTTTTCGTACTGTGGCATATCTATTTCAACAAAGCGTTATTTATAAATTTATAGAAAGGGAATCTGTTAATGCTGGCCAGCCCTTGCAGGCGCTTTAGACCAGCTTTAGGCAAACTATGGAGATAACAAAAAGTAGTCCAAATGTTATAGTTGCGGTCCAAAGCTCAAGCTCAAAGTCATTTTCCAATCAAATCACCATTTATTGTATTTGAAGAAAAGAATAGGAATAAAAAGACTGTTTTAGTTAGTCTTTTAAGCTATTGCCAGTATAACCGCTCAGAATTTACCATCAAGCATCAGCGCAGATGGTATCACATCCCGGGTTTGTGAAGCCGAAGGGCTGCTTAACTTAATCTTTTAAAGATAACTATATTTGGGGGGCCTGTTGAAAATTATAAACAGCCAGTTTATTGCATAATATTTCAGCGTCAGCCTGTAAAAGCTCTTTTCAAATCTTCTGCTGGAGACTATCATCTTCAGCTTGCGGTCAAATTTAAGCTGCTTGCCAAAGCCAGCACGCCTCAGCCTTTGCCCAAGCTCAAAATCTTCCAGAAATACGGCTTTAAACAGGAATTTTTCAAGGATCGAACGCCTGAAAGCCATGTTCGCGCCCCAGATGTTATGATGCCCGATAGCGGCAAAGAATGAGGGAAACAATTCTGCCCAGAGCCTGAAAGCAATACGCAGTTTTAATTTTCCGCTTGTTGCGCCCAAGGGGCCTGAAAGTGCCAAAAGCCCTGTTGTATTATTTGCAAAATGGTATGCAATTTTTGCAGTCCAATTTTTATCCGGAAGCGCATCAGCATCACAGTATGCAACAATGTCTCCTGTAGCTGCTTTCCAGCCGATGTTTCTTGCATAGGTTAAGCCATTTCCATTATCTTTTACCACGATATCAGCATATTTTTTGGCTACCGCCCGAGTATTATCTGCTGATTCGCCGTAAACAACAATTATTTCCGGCCTTAGGGTTTGTGCCTGCAGCAAAGAAAGGCTTTTTTCAAGATACCTTCCATCATTTTTAGCGCATACAACAACGCTGATGGCAAAATCTTTCTGATTTTGGCATACCGAAAACTGCTTAGTTTTCTTGATTTTCATAAATCAAGCAAAGATAAAACATATTCTTTTAAGGCTTGTCTTATGAAAACTATTGCAGGACTTTGTTATCTCTTAAAGTTGCCATGCTTTTCCCTGCAAATGCTGATGGTATTAAGCTGCAAACAAACCAGATTTGCCGATTGGCAGTTTTATGCTTCCACTGCACTGAATGTTATTGTATTTGTCTTTGCAGCAGGTGATGCATCGGATGGGACTCTTAGCTTGAACAAAATGTTTATTGTATCCGTTGTATCATTATCTCGGAGAGACGTGCAAAGGCTTGTCTGCGTTGTTCCTAGTGCCGTATATGTGTCCTGTAGTATTCCGTCACATGAGACACTTTCATTATCTTCTCCAGCATACCATTGGTCTGGGCCCGTGCCCCCGATAAATGAAGCTGCTGTATCGCCTGCGCTGATGTTTACATTTGCCTTGACATTCCCGTTGTTTTCCAAAGTCATGAAGTCTCTATTGCCTGGCCAGCCATGTACCCCTGCAGAGGTATTAGTCCAATTTCCAGTAGCTGTTGAATTTGAATCAATATCTGCATAAGCATCGCCTGCTGTCACAAAGCCAGTTCCGAAGTCTACAATATTATCAACCAATGTTATGCTTAACATTGGCTCAATAGAAACATTAACCTGCCCAAATGCTTGCGGCGGTATGCCAAGAGGCGCAAATGTGCTGCCGAAGCTGGTGATGTTTGCATAGACATAATTCGCTCCTGTGTTGACACCATAGGAGCTTGCAAATGCTGAAGGGTCTGTAGACCACGTTCCGTTGTTTCTTGCTATTCTCATAGAGCTTTCATTCATCACACTTGCAGCAGTGAGGTCAGAACTTGAATAGCTCATGTTGAGGAAGAGCCAGTCAGTAAAACCATCGTTTACCACCTGGGTTACAGCAACATATTTTCCGATGTTCCTGAAGGGCTCCGGGGTGCTTGGCGGGCTTGTAACGCCCTTGAATCTTAGGATATTTGGCGCATAAGCCGTAAAGCTGAACGTAGAGCTTGATACTTGCTGGCTCGTGAATGTATTGCCAGATATGGCCTCAAGGTATATGTCATACCCTGAATTCGAGGAAGCAGTGTTGCTTGTCAGCACATTGTTGTCCGAGTTGGTTATCAGGTAGATTCCATTTCCTGTGTTCGAGTTTGCAGTGTTGCTTGTTATTGTATTGCCGCTCGAATTTACCAGCTGGATTCCATGCTGGTTTGAATTTGCAGTGTTGTTCTCCACAAGGCTGCTGCTAACATTGTAAAAGTAGATTCCAGGCTCGCCTGCATTGTTGCTGCAGTTGTTGTTTGTCACATTCACGCCTGTTGCGTTCTCAATGTGGATTGCAGACACGCCCATGCCATAATTATTGCTGAACGTGTTGTTATCTATCGCCACGTTGGAGGCGCCTGAAAACACACCAAGGCCCTGCTCCCATCCGCTTA
>CAYGXR010000020.1:0-7310 GCA_964354095.1 Candidatus Woesearchaeota archaeon | reverse complement strand
ATTTGAAGCAACTCCTCCTGTCAGCACAACTTCTTTTTTGTTGATGTGCGCAACAGCTCTTTCTGTTGCTTCTGTAAGAATTGCAAAAACAGTTTCCTGTGCAGAATAGCATAAATCCTCCTTGGAATACTTTTTTGTTTTGTAAAGCTGTTCCAGCTTTGTTAAAATTCCAGAGAATGCAAAATCCATTCCTTTTATTGTGTAGGGCAGTTCGATGTAATTCTTGCTTTTCTTTGCAAGCTCTTCAATTTTAGGGCCAGCTGGAAATCCGATTCCCAAAATTCTTCCAAAGCTGTCCAAAAAGTTTCCAATTCCAATATCTAATGTCTCTCCAAAAACTCTGTATCTGCCAGATGCTAGCGCAAGTATTTGCGTATTAGCTCCAGAAACATAAAGCGTGACAGAGTCCTTAAATCCTGATGTTATTTTGCCAGATTCGACATGTGCTATGCAGTGATTTACTCCAATAATTGGAATTTTTAGCTTTAATGCCAATGCTCTTGCTGCAACAGCGCCAATTCTCAAGCATTGCCCCAGGCCAGGGCCTTGTGAAAATGCGATAACATCAATATTTTTTGGTTTGATTTTTGCTTTCTCTAGAGCTCTTTGCAGGACTTGCTCAAAGAAAAGGACATGATGCTCGGCTGCTTTGATTGGCCTTATGCCACCTTCATTTGTTGTAAATGTTTCCTTTTCATTTGCAAGAACTTTAAAACCAGTAGAATCTACAATTCCAATTCCCAATGTATGCGCTGTACTTTCAAAAGCTAAACAAATTAGTCTTTTATTTTTCATTTGAGGCTCCATGCGTATCCTTTATTTGTTGGTGCTCTTTTTACTAAATCTTTTTGATATAATTCTCTTAGATGCATAGCTGTAATTCCATGAAGGCATCCTATTTTATTTGCTATTTCGATTGTGCTAATAGGTTGGCTTGATAGTGTTTGTAAAATTTTATTTTTAGTTAATCCATGCTTTTTAGAGTTCGGATTTTTTTGGATATTGACCAGCAATTCTAACTTGATACGTTTGTGAGATAAGCCACAAAGAGGTTTATTTTTTTCTAAATTTTTAATGTCATTAAATAGTTTTATTATAGATTCATTACTTATTCCAAACACGAATTCATTTGCTAGCGGGTTATATTTTATCGGATTACACCTATAGCCACAACTTTCAGCCAGCTTTTTAACATCAGATAGCAACCCTTGGTTAGCACTGAATAATTGCACGATATCCCTAATGGCACCTTCATCAACTATAAATGCTGTTAAGCAAGCTAGTTTATGTTTTTTGGGAAGTCTAAATAAAAGGTCAGGAATACGCGCATTTTTAGACATAAAAGATTTTATATTGAAATAAAAAATTAAAATATCTGTAATGGCCTTTGGAAATCTCACTTCTTTAGTACCGTAATGACTCTCTTTGAAAGAGCCAAAACAGTTTTTTATTTTTTGAATGAATATTTCTCTCGTCTCGTTATTTTTTTGACTATATGCTGGCGTCCAATCGCCAGCATAACCATCGCCCATCAAATGCAATATGATACTGACAAGTTCAGGGGTAATTTTAATCGGAAGTTTTGGATTAGAGATAATATTACCACTACCACCGGCTCTATAGGCCAAAATAGATCTCTGCAAAACTTTGTTATTAATATTTGCCACTTTAGTTAATTCTAAAATTACCCATAGTGGAATGAACTTAAGATAATATTTATTAGTTCTTTTGTCGAAGCATTTTCCAGTTAGCCATCTGCTAATGTCTCCGCCATTAATCTTGTAGCTTAACCTAAAAGCTCTAGAATTTATCCAGTTTGCAAGCTCAAAGAAGTTGTTAAGCTTTAGGTTCCTTGACGCGGTAGTTATCATACTTCTTAAAAAATCTCTTTTGAGCTGTACAAAAATTTTACCCCTTGGAAAATCCTTAAGTGTGATTTGTGGCATATTATTTTAAGGCATTTGAAGAATATAAATTTTGTGTTTTCCTATCCACCGCAAGTAAATTTATTTCCTAATAATCTCTGAATAGGAGCATCTGCCGCAATGATATCTATCCTGGTGTTTGCCCATGAAAGTTCCTGGTCCGCATTTCGGGCAGATTCTGCCTTCTCGCTTTAATTGATTATTTTCAACTTTGTACTTGCTGTATTTGTTAGTTGATTTTCCAGGTTTGTGTTTATGTTTAGCCATATTATTTTACTTTGCAGCAGCCGGAGCAGCTGCAGTTTTGACTTTATGCAGTTTTTGACCGGTTTCCCTGCCTATTACATATTTTGGCTCGTATTTCTGCAGGTCTTCTTTTGTTTTGTATAGCATTGCTTTGCATTTTGCCTTGAAACCGAATTGTGATTTGCAGACTCTGATAACTACCAAGTCAACATGTGTGTTCAATGCAGCTGCGAGGGCTTTCCTCACGTCTGCTCTTTTTGGAGTTGACTCGCCCTTGTGGTCAACTTCAACTGAAATAAGAGTCCTGTTGAAAAATAAATCATCTTTTTTGCCGGTAATTTTAACTTCCATTTCTAAACACGAATTGCATATTCTCCTTTTTCAGTTATGCCCATCTTCTTTGCAATTTCAGAAGTATTTGGGTCTAAGATTATAATCCTGCCTTTCCAGCTTTCTGTTAGCTTTGCATCCGGGTGCCTTGGGCATCTTGGCCCTGTTGTCAGCAGTTTGCAGATTTTGCAAGCTTGTTTTACCATTTACTTTTTCTCCTTCTTTGCTTTCTTCTCTTTTTTCTCTTTTGGTTCTTCTTTTTCTGCCTTTCCGGCAGCTTTTCTTTCATCCTTTGTTTCAGATTCTATCCATTCTATTTTTCCAAGGGCTGGTTGCCTCATCGTCAATCCTATTTTGGGATTTCTGGGGTCTTTCCAGCTTATTGCTACAATCCTGGCGCGGACATTGTCGCCCGTTTTCAGGCTCCTGTTGCTTTTCTTTCCAGTTAATGTTCCTGATTTTGAAAAGCTGACAAAATCATCCATTGTCTGGCTGACATGTATCATACCTTCAAACGGGCCGAAATCGACAAATGCGCCAAATTTTGCAATATCTTTCACAGAGCCTTCAATAATTTCGTTGATTTCAGGCACGTAGTGCAGCATAATGAATCTTGTGCGATGGTATGCCGCGCCATCTCCAGGTATAATCACACCTTCGCCAATTTCTTTCACGTCTAAGATAAGTATAACTTTGCCTAATTCCTCGAATATCTGGCCTTCATAATCAGTCCTGAGCTGTTTTTCAACAGCAGATTCCAAAGGCTCTGAAAACAGAGTAGGCGGTATTCTTACAACACCCCGGACTTCAGATTTGTAATACATTTTAACTTAAAATGAAGCGAAATGATGATTTTTAAAGCTTTACTAGCTTCACGACCATTCCTCGATGTACCTTTTCTGCCTGATGTGCAGAACTCTAACGTTTTCTTTTACAAGATTTCTCTTTAAAATCAAGTCATTAGTCAGAACTGCTGCGTCTTCTGATTTCGCGAATTTCGTTATAGCGTCATCAACCTTTCCAAATAAATGGATCATTTCAAAAGAAGTGCATTCCAGGATTCTAAGAGCCAAAAATGCTGCTTTTTTGTCAGAGGCTTTCTTTGCAGCCCTGCTGATAAGCTGAAGCTCTTCTAAAACAAGATTAGGCACGATTAACTCATTTCCCTGCAGCAATTGAAATAAATCCAGCTTGTTCTCAACCGCGTAAATCAGCGCATTTGTGTCAATCACGATTTTCATAGAATTTAAAAGCCAATTTCGGATTAAAAAGCTATGGAAAGCAAAAAGCAGGCTGTAAGGGAGAATTACGACAAAACAGCGGGCATTTACGATAGCCGCTATAAGGAAATCCAGGAAGAAAAGTACAGAATCATGCTTGAAGATTTGCAATTGAAAGAGCCAATTCTTGATTTAGGTTCTGGTACCGGATTGCTACAAAAGTTTCTGAAGGGAACGCTTTATGGTTTGGACATATCATTTGCCAGCCTAAAAAA
Source organism: Candidatus Woesearchaeota archaeon (assembly GCA_964354095.1). Taxonomy (GTDB): domain Archaea; phylum Nanobdellota; class Nanobdellia; order UBA10117; family UBA10117; genus CAYGXM01. Next base: position 3,314 of record CAYGXR010000020.1, on the reverse strand, counting down.
GTCTAAAGAGCTCTCTGTGCAGGGAGATGCTGAAAGCCTGCCATTCAAAGATAACAGCTTTGCAACTGTTTTGAGCTTTACAACAGCTCAAAACCTTGACTCTGTTGAAAACATGTTAAGGGAAATAGCCAGAGTTCTGAAATCAAATGGGATTGCAGTAATTACAATTCTTGCCAAGTTCAGGAATAAGCTATCTGCTGTAGAGAAGTATTTCAGAATAATAGAAATCAAAACCTGCGGCGAAGATATAGGCCTAGTCTTATCGGCGAACAAATAATCTATGCCTGTCTTTTTCTTCAAGTTCTGCAAGAATCCTGTCTATGATAACTTTCTTCGGGTCTACCGCAGAAACTCTTTTCCTGATGTCTTCAAAAGATTCAAACGGCTTTTTCTGCCTTTCATCAAGCAAAGCCTGTGCATGTTTCTTTCCGACACCTGGCAAAAGCTCAAGCTGGTGTGCCCTCAAACTTATAGGGCCTGCAGTGTTTATGAACTGCACAAACAACTGCTCATTGGCTTCAACTATTTTCTGGATTACTGAAGGAAGTTCAGCTCTTGCTGTGTGTGTCAGCCTGTCTGGCGATAATGTTCCCTTGATATACGAGATTTTATCGCGCTTGCCTTCTCCAATGTAAACTTCATCGTGGGGTTTTAGCTGCACAGAAGGGACAAGTTCCAATAAGGTAAAGAATGATTTTCCGATAGCTTGTACTATTGGCTCTTTCCTATGCATAGGCCGCGAGTCTTCGAGATACCCATGATGCAAGTAGTCTAAAACTACTACATACTCTTCCTTGTTTCTCTTCTGTGGTATCATATTTTTTCCTCGTGTTTATGCTCATTTTCCGTACTTAACAAGAATCTCTTGTATCCTTTTAAAGTTTTCCGGGTTTATATTTGACTTTCCGGACAATACAGACCTTATTTCAGTCAGTGTTATTGGCAGTATGTTAGCCAAAGCAACTGCCAAGTCTGAAGTAAACCCTGGAATATTAAGCTCTTTTAATTCAGCAATCAATTTCTTGCAGTCAGCTTCGGATAATTTGGAAGTGCTTTTTGAATAGATAAGTATTTTTTCCTGGATTTCAGCCCTGTTTTCCTTTTTGACGTCTTTTAGAAAGCCGCTTAGCATAGGTATTGCTATTGGCTCTTTTGACAATATTTCTTCACTCATTTTTTCACCTTAAGGAGATGCACAGGCGCGGCTATTAAAGTTTTAGTTGTATCTCCATCCCTTACCTTAACAACATAAGCAGAGCCTCTTTTGGCCATTACAACGCCAGTCCTATTTTTATATCGCGGATGAGGCATTCCATTGTGTATCGTCGGCTCAGGGTTTATTGTTACAGAGTCCCCTATCTCAAACTGCTGAAGCAGCCTTGTTACAGAGACCTTTCCCGAGTCCCTTGGTGCTTTCCGCAAGGTGTGCCTTGTCTTGCATCTGAAGCCGCCTGCTCGCTTAACCATATCAAATAAACAGCCAAAAATGAGCTTTAAAAACCTAATGGCATCTTGCCACCTAACATCTTCTGGAGTTTCTGCATCTGCTTCTGATTTCCCATTAGCTTCATCATTTTCTTCATCTGCGCATATTGCTTGATGAGTTCGCGGACATCAGCTTCGCTTTTTCCAGAGCCTTTGGCAATTCTCTTTATCCTGCTGGCATCTATGATATCAGGATTATCCCTTTCTTGCTTTGTCATGCTTTGTATGATGTGCCGCCAGGATTTCATCTTGCCTTCCTGCACATTCAAAAGCTCGGGAGGGATTTTTGCCATGCCCATGCCAGGAATCATCGACATTACCTGCGAAAGAGGGCCCATTTTCTGCAAAGCTTCCATCTGCTTCATCAAGTCATCAAAAGTAAATTCTGCTTTCATAAACTTTTTAGCAAGGGCTTCAGCTTCTTCTTTTTTTATCGCCTCTTCTGCTTTTGAAAGAAGTGTTTGAAGGTCGCCCAATCCAAGCAATCTGGATACAAAACGCTTCGGCTCATAATCTTCAAAGTCATCGATGTGCTCTCCAACGCCGATAAACTTGACTTTAGCGCCTGTTTCAGCGCAAGCTGACAAGGCACCGCCACCTTTTGCAGTGCCATCAAGCTTCGTTATTATAACACCCGAGATGCCGACGGAATCCTGGAATGCTTTTGCCTGAGTTTTTGCAGCCTGCCCTATATCCCCAGACAAAACAAGCAGCTTTTCTTGCGGCTTTATATTTTCATTTAGCCTTTTCAGCTCATCAGTCAGCTCTTTGCTTAGCGCGTCTCTGCCTGCCGAATCAAAAATTATCACATTAAATCGGGAAAAGTCTGGCTCAAATTTCTTCACAATTTTTATAGGATCTTTTTCCTCTTTGATTCCATAAAAAGGAACATTGATTTTCTCAGAAAGCTGTTTTAATTGTTCATAAGCTGCAGGCCTCCAGGTATCTGTCTGCACCAAGCAGACTTTCTGGCCTTGTTTTTTGAAAAGTTTAGCAAGCTTGGCAGCAGTTGTTGTTTTTCCAGAGCCAAAAAGGCCAACAAGAAGAATTTTAGTCGGCTTTTCCTTGATTTCAAATTTTCCAGGCTCAGCCCCAAGTAATTTCACAAGTTCTTCGTAGACAATGTTGATTACAGTCTCCCTGTGCGTTAATCCTGGCTTTGGCTTTTCTGTCAAAGCCCTGTTTTTTATAGAATCTGCGATTTTTGTGGCGAGCGGCAGATTTACATCGCCAGAAAGAAGAGCTTTTTTGATGTCTTCGGAAAGAGATTCAACTAGTTTTCTATCTATAAGAGATATTTTCAGCAGTTTCCGCAAGCTGTCCTTAAGTGACTCGCCAAGCTTGTCTAACATAGCTCTTTGATTTAATTGGAATTTAAAAGGCTAACTAGAGAATTTTACTAACAAACTTCTCAGGCTCGAATTTCTCCAAGTCTTTATACTCCTGCCCAATTCCCAAGTATAAGATAGGCTTGTTGATTGCCTGCACCACTGAAAGAAGAGCGCCGCCCTTGTCATCAACATCTACTTTTGTCAGAATTATGCCATCAATGCCTATTTTTTCATTGAAAGCTTTCGCCTGTTCAATTAAATCAGAACCTGCAATTGCTTCCCCGACAAATATTGTGACATCAGGCTTCGCAACCCTTTTGATTTTAGCCATTTCTTCCATCAGGTTTGCGTCAGGAGTCTGCCTTCCTGCAGTATCAATTAAAACAATGTCCTTGTCTTTTGCCTTAACTGCATCAAAAGCAACTGCCGCGGGGTCTGCGCCGTATTTGTGCTTTATCATTCTTATAGATAACTTGTTTGCGTGATGCTCCAGCTGTT
>CAYGXR010000019.1:0-2581 GCA_964354095.1 Candidatus Woesearchaeota archaeon | reverse complement strand
TTATCTCTTCTTCTTCCTTTCTTTGGCGGCAGGCTTTGCTTCTGCTGGGGCTGGTGCTGCTACTGCTGCCGGAGCTCCAGCTGCGCCAGGTGCAGCTGCTGCGGTTGGGGCTGCCTGAGCTACTGCTTCTGCAGCTGCTTTCTCTTCAGCTTCCATCTTGGCTAGCTCTTCTTTCAAAGCTGCTCTTTCGGATTCCAGTTGTGATTTTTCCTCGGCAGTTAATTCTATTCGCTCTTCTTTGATTATTTTATCATAAACGCCAGCCTTAATTTCTTTGATGACTTCGCGAGGGTCTTTTCCTTCTACTCTAACACCAATTGATTTGCAAGTTCCTGCAAGCTCTATCACTTTCTCCTTCAAGGTTTTTCCAGTTAAGACATCGGATTTGATCTTTGCGACTTTAATGAGATGTGGAATCTTTAATGTTGAAACAATTTTGGCGCCTGCTGCGCTAGATCCTTTCTCTGCAGCAGCTTCCTTCAGCAAAAGTGCTGAACTTGGAGGCAATCCTACAGTTATCTCAAATGATTTTGCTTCAAGGTCAACAATAACCTTGACAGGAACGTCCATTCCCTTCATTGCAGATGTTTTTTCATTTATCTGCTGGACTACCTGGCCTACATTAATTCCTTTTCCGCCCAATGCCGGGCCGAGAGGGGGGCCTGCAGTTGCTGCTCCGCCTTTGACCATCAAACTTATTGTTTCTTTCATTACCTTTCTTCTTTTTCCTGCTTTTCCTTTGCAGCTTCCTCAGCTGTTGCCTCAGCCTTGGTTAAAACCTTTACGGAATCCAAGCTTAATGTGATTGGAATTGGAACTGCTGCCTCCAGCAACTCTAATATAACTTGCGATTTCTGCAGGTCAATCCTGCTTATCTTAGCTTTCTCGCCCCTGAACGGGCCTGCAATTATCTGCACGATATCTCCTTTGTGAATGTCAACCTGCTCTGGCTTGAATTCAATCATATGCTCTATTTCTTCCATCTTCGTAGGTGTACGAAGAATTCCGCCTACGTAAGGCACGCCTGTTGAAGCCAGCTTTATTACATCGGGATTATCTGCTTCTATCAGAATGTAGCCAGCCATTCCATGCGGGAAAAACAATGCGGAAATGCCCTTGGCTTTCTTTGCATTGCTTGCCAGGAAATCCAGGACTTGCGATTCCCTTCCGACTGTCGTTCTTAATATGTAAAGTGCCATTTTAGATCATTTGAATCAGCTGTACGATTATTGCTATGATGAAGCCGACCATTCCTATTACAATTATGCCCAAGCCTGAAGCCTTGACAATTGCTTTAAATTCTTCTGAGTCTGGCTTCTTTGTAACTTTCCAAACACGGCCGTATTCTGCAAACTTCTCCTTGAAGTTCGGCATCTTGAGTTTTGGCATGTAAAATTTCTGCCCAGATAAAATTTTCTGCATCATTGGATTTTGAGCCTGTAGCTTTGGCTTTTGCTCTTCTTGCTTTATTTCTGGTTTGGGCTCTTGCTGCGGAGTATTCTGACTAGTTTCCACTTTTTTATTTTCTTCTCCGTTCTCGCTTGGGTTTAAATCCATAATATTTATTACAGAGAAAATTAGGTTTAAAAGCCTTGCTGAGGCTTCTCTTCAAGTTTCAATTCAGCCACGTCGCGGCGTACTTTTACCTCTGTCAGTACCTTATCGTCAATAACTTCTTTATGCTGTTCCTCCAGGCCGTTGCCAACTTCGAGAGCAGTAACCAAGTGCTTTAATGTGAAATCTGCGCGGAATGTGACAAAAATGCTTGCCTGAGGCTTTTTATTTCCATCTTGCGCAATCCTTAATTCCACAGGCAAAGGAGTAGTGTATCCTCCAAAATAGCTCATTAAATTGTAGATTTCAATCTTCTTTTCCTTTTTCTTGCCCCTGTAAATACTCGGGTTTTGTTGCCATTCATAGTATTGGCCTGCCATGAATTTAAGCTCCCACATCAAAATATAAAATTTTAGTCAATAACCTCTTAAAATTCTAAACTAATTTTAGCCTCCAATATGCCGCGCGCACTGAACTTTGTTAAAAGATCTTTTAGCGTTTCTGGCATCTTGTTGCAATGATGATTAACGTAATATATTTTAATTTCGCGCGGCGTTACAACTACGTGGGCGCCACCAGACTCGTCGCGACCGGTATTCTCTACTCGATATTCTGCACACTTAAACACATATGGCGGATTAAATTGTTGAGTCTCCATAACTTTTATGATTCCCAGGATGTTCTCTCGCGGCATGTCGTCGTAAACAGAGCTTAGTTCGGTCTTTTCGGGTTCTAATCCGCAACCACCAAGCATTTTCCTAAGTCCCTCGCTGATGGAAGGATCACTCCAGTCAAGAGTAACTCTAGCCTTATTTGGCAATAGTTTAATAACTTCTTTTAATCTATCGTAGTTTCCCATTAGTCAATGAACTCAATTCCCAGATTGCTTGAAAGCTCTTCTTTTCTCTTGCTGCTAAGCGTTTTCTTTGGGCCGAAAATCTGCGGGGACTTTACACCTGTGATAACAAGCATAGCCCTTATGCTGTTTTGCAGTTCTGGGCTGATTTGTGCTCCCCAGATGACATTC
>CAYGXR010000018.1:0-5093 GCA_964354095.1 Candidatus Woesearchaeota archaeon | reverse complement strand
ATTGTAGCTGCTGTCCTGGAGGAAAAACCCGTAGGCATTTGAGCCTGCAGTCACGTTTGAAATGCTCCCGTTCTGGATTTCGGTGTAGCGAATGCCGGTTCCCCAGTCTGTCAGTGTAACATTCTTTACAGTGATGTTTGTCCTGACGGCAGTAATATCCTCCTTGGCATAGAAACCATAAGTTCCAGAAGTGTCGTTGCTGTCTATTGCATAATTCTGGCCGTCAAAAATCACGTTGCTTGATGTTATTTCTATGCACTTTGTTGCTGTGTCATTTGAAATGTTGTTGACAAGCGTGTAATAGCCTGCAGAGGTTATTTTCGTGCAACCGCTAATTGGATTTGAAATTCCGAGAGGCGCAAATGTGCTGCCAAATCCGGTAATCTTGGCGTAAACATAATTGTTTGTTGTGTCAACATTATAAGTGCCGTCTGTAAATGCGCTTGTGTTAGTCTCCCAGGAGCCATTATTCCGGGCCATGGCTAATGTGCTCTCATCAACGCCGCCCAAGTCGGAATCTGAATAGCTAACATTCAGGTAGAGCCAGGGCGCGGCTTGTGATCCAAAGCCTGTGGCACTGTATTTTGATGCATCTATGTATTTGCCAATGTTCTTGTAACTGCCAGGGTCTGAAGGCGGGCTTGTCACACCTTTAAGCCTGATGTCGACGCCAGTTGGGTAGGCTGTAAAGCTGGTTTTTGTTGAATAAGTGCCTGTTCCTATTGTCTGGTTTGTAAAAGTATTGCCTGTAACGCCGTTTGTAAGATAAACATCATAATTCGCGTTTGAAGAAGCTGTGTTGTTCGTAAAGATATTGTTATTGGAACCTGTAACATATATCCCATATTTAGTGTTTGAATTGGCTGTGCTGTTTGTTATTGTGTTGCCGTTGCTTGTTGCTGTCAAGTAGATTCCATAAGCATTTGAAGTTGCTGTGACATTTGTTATCGCCCCGCTTGGGCCATTATTGTATGCAACACCATAAACCCAATCTGTTAATATAATATTTTTCACAGTGACATTTGTTAATATGTCAGATACGTGGAAGCCGCTTGGCAAGGAAGCTGGTCCTTCGTAATAAACCATAACACCATAAATATCCTTGCCATCATTACCGTCAATTGTATATCCCTGCCCATCTAAAACAACATCGCTTTTTTCTATTATAATGCAGGTTGAACCGCTTTCTAGGATGTTGTTTGCCAATGTATATGCGCCGCTACTGGTTATGGTGCAGCACGCAGTAATGCTTGCCCCGCAACTAGCTTGCGGCTCGAAAGTTGGCGGCTCTTCAACTGCAGTTTCAGCAGTTGCAGCAGCGATCTTGCCATAGAATATGTCATATGTAATGCTTTGTGCTCCTGCAACCCCATAAGAAGGCTGCTGCTTGTATATTATATTATCAAAAATGACATCTGTTGCTGTGCAAAGATTATCGGAATTGTAAACTTCATTTGCTGTCCTGAACTTCACAGGCCTGCTGTCCTGTGTCTGGACATAAATGCTGTCGGCGCAGTTTATTGACTTGTGCTGGCCAAATACAACATGCTGTATGATTGTTTGTTGTGCTGAATTTGCAGTAACTTGCTGCTGTCCGTCCCAGTTAAGGCCGTTTGCAGCATAAAAGCCAGTGAAGGAACTTAGGTATAAAAGGCCTAATGTTATTGCAACTAGCAAAAGTACTATTTTAAGCTGTGGCCTCATGCCTTTTTGTCGCTATGGGCATATAAAAAGTTATTGCCCGGTCACTTATTTGCTAGTCACCGAACCCCATTGCGAGCAGAATACGGGCTATCAGAGTCTTGTGCTTCTGCTCTTCCAGCTGCTTTTCTTTTTTCCAGAGCTTGTAGATCAGCGTTGCGATAACTATGAGTATCACGAGGATCCAAAACAAGCCGCCCTGTGTGAAATAGACCACTACTCCCTGGCAGTCTGCAGGGCAATTTGCTGCTGTCTCTCCCAAATCAGCTTCGCAGATATTGTTGCCGCAGACCAACACTATTATGGAAAAGCTCTTCTTCACAATTGTTCCAGACGGGGCGTTAACGCGCAATGTAAGCTCTGTCGGCCCGGGCTTGGCACCGTTTGAAACTTTGCAGTTCATTAAAACATCCTGCTCTGTATCCCCTTGGTAATCTTTGACTTTTTCAGGATTGCAGCTGAAGCCGTTCGGCCCTGTAACATCAAACAGAAGTTCCTTGATGTTGCTTGTGCTTTTGAAATTTATAGAGAGATTGAAATCGGAATCAGAATTTACTTTGGCTGGCCCGATAAGTGTTACAACATAGCCTGGCCGCCCTCCTCCAACACCCCCGCCGCCTCCGCCTCCCTCACAGGGCGGGCAGGCTGGGCACACTGCAGGAACAGATGTATACCTGAAAAAACTGCTTGTCGCATAAGCAGAGCAGTTGTTGCTTGCTCCTGTATCGTCACAGGTGCGGACTCTCCAGTAAAATGTATTTAGTGGTGGTTCTAGACCGCTGACATTTGCACTGCGGCTTGCTCCGTCAGTTGTGGCATAAGTTTGTGAAAATATTATATCTGAAAAACCTGCATCCCTAGAGACCTGCATCTGGTCAACAAGAGAATCTTTTGGCTGGGTATCAGTATCTATGCCGGATGTCCAGCTCAGGATTGCTGAAGTATTATCTGTATAATTAATTGGGCTTAATAGGGGGATAGAAGGCGGCGTGTTGTAAACATTAAAGGAATCCGAAGCCTGGCTTGAGCATACTTTGGAATTGCAAGTGCGTACTGTCCATGTATAGGAGCCAAATGTCAAGTTTGCAGTCTGCGGTGAAGTCTTGTTTTGAAGGCTTGCTGGCAGAAGCGCAAACTGGTCATATGTCATATCTGTGCTTGGTTCAACGCCGGATGTCCAGCTGAAAATTATATTTGTGCCGTTATGCCTGTCGGGAATAGGCGTGAGAATTGGAGGCGAAGGCCGTATTATTATATTTAATCTCAGCGTGCTGTTTGGAGAATAGCTCGAATTAATTCCGTCAAAAGTTCCTTTCCCGGGAACAAAGACAACTGCTGTTGATGTAACAGTCTTTGATTGTATGTTTAATCCTGGTATTCCATAATAGCCGGAAGCTTCTGACTGCGCATACCATGAATTGCAGTCAGATGCAGTTGTTGTAGTGGTAACATTTGCATTTGGTACTGCTGAATCATTTGCAAAATACACATAGCCATCAACTACTGTTGGAGCCATGCAGTTTGGCGGGCCTGTGCCTGCTAGTGCTGCAAATGGCAACAACAGAAACAAAATTGCCAGTAGCCACTTCATGTATAATTTTCCTGCTGTTAATATAAAAAGCTATGGATTTATTGGGCTCTGTTGAAAAAGCAAGAAAAGCTTCTGCTTTTTTGTATCTCTCTTGGTTTGTTAAACTTAATCTGCTCATGCTGTCCAGAATGGGGATGAAAGCTTTACAGACTTTAAGGGATTACAAACCGGGATTTTCAACATTTCCAAAAGCTATCCGTGCATCTGCGTCCTGTTGTATTTCAAGGTATCATTGCTCTCATTTGTATAAATGAACTGCCCTTCTGTAGGCTGGATTTGCGTAAACGGATTTGCAGAAGAAAATACTGAATAAAGAATATACGCCTGCGAAATTGCATCCCATTTCAGCATGTACTTGAAGCCTTCAATCGTTGCAAGATATATCGAGACATTTCCTGAAAATTCATACGGGTAAGTTGGGGCATTCCACAACTGCCACAATGACAGATTTAGATTGCCTCTTGACGGTCCTGCCAGCGTTAGATTTGCTGGAGAATTAAAGTGGATAAAATAGCTTTCATTAAGATTGAAATCGCTGAAAGTATTGTTTGCAGAATAAATTGAGTAAAGCTCGTAGGCCTGCAAAGAACTGTTCCAGCGCAATACATAATCGTACTGGCCTGTAACAGGTGCAGTGACATTTGAAACTGATGTATTCTGGATTTCTGAACAAAATGAGAAAAAATTCCAGTTAAGCAATGCTGCCCAATAGCAGGGCGGAATGAAATTAAGCCTTATTTCCCCTGTTACCGCAGCATTTGCAGGCAATAGGATTACTGCAAGCAACAAGCAAGATGCCAGCAGTGCAGCTTTCATATTGTCCTGTATGCAGTAATTACAAGATTGCTGGTGTAGTTTCCAGGCGTTGCATTTTTCGGAACTTCAATATTTAATGTCACGGTCTTGTTTTCACCTGGCCACAAAACAAGTTTGCTCTGGCTTGCAGATATCCAGTCATTCAGCGGGCCTTCAACGCTCAGCACAAACCTTTTCTTGGAGCCTGAGTTTGCAATTGTTATATTTCTTAAAGCAGAGCCTCCAACCGGAACTGTACCAAAATATACTTTATCAGTATCAAGATTTATTCCGACTTTCCTCTCGGCTACAACATTAATTTGTATCCCTTTCGTTTCAACGCTTAATGGTATTACATATAGCACAATTGCTACAAGACATATGCCTATTATTGCTGCAATCAGTATCCTCTTGTCCATCTACCCTCCTCCTTTTTTTCCCTTTTTTTGAAATAAATCAAGAGCAGGACTACTATTATCAGAATTAACAGCAGCAGGTAATACGTGCCGGTCATGTAAACAACCTGCCCGCCAGGCGCCACCACATTAAATTCTGCGCTCATGTTAGTCGTCTTGCCTGCATAATACAATGTAACTAAACCGGGATAAGTCCCTGCAGGGACATTTTTCAAATCAAGATAGTCTGTAAGCGATTTTGTCTCCCAGGACTTGAAAGTTTCTGGCTTGCTTCCACCTTCGGCTAAAACGCGGCGGCCTGTTGGATCAAGCAGCTGTATGTTTGCATAAGCTTCCAAGGGCGCATTCCATTTGCTCTGCGCATCTACGGCCAAGGTGTTTATCTCTCCTGATATGAGAGTTCGCGGCTCGACTCCCTGGATTTCCATGTAAATCTCGCCGACCCTGAAGGACCTGTTTTCAGAAATTGCAGTTAAACCATCATAATCTACAATGGCATAAGCATGATAGATGCCTGCTTTTTGCGGCTTCCAGTTCGCAGACATTTCTGTAGCTGAGCTTGGCGCAATGTTTTGTGCGGGGTCAATCTG
>CAYGXR010000017.1:0-3389 GCA_964354095.1 Candidatus Woesearchaeota archaeon | reverse complement strand
AAAAAGTTCTCTCTTTTTGATTTCCTCAGCAGTAAGGTTTTCAGCTCTCATATAGTTGCAATATTGTTAGATATTTATAAAGGTTTAGCTCGCTGAAGCCTAAAATATCTAAACTTCATAGCCCCACTGCTGTATCCTGTCCTTATCAGTTCCAAAAGTCTTGATGATAAAATTGCTATCAAGGCCGGCATCCAGCAGGCACATGGCCGCTATTTTGTAATAGGCGTCGCCGCACTCGCCTTTATAGAGCTCTTTTTTCCCTTCGTAATTTTTCTTTGCCTCGTCAAAAGTTCTTGGCAAAATGCCAAAGGGCTCCCTTGTCAGATATTTTTCTGCAAAATTTAGGTAACCAAGAACATGGTCGATATCTTTGCGGTGTTTCAAGCCCATCCTGCTCTGTATATTTGATATTGTGGATTTTGTACCCCTTATGCTCTGCGCGCAGTTTATTCCAAAATCCCTTTGCAGCTTGTGGGGCGGGATCAGCATTTCGTATTTTTCTAAGAGAACATAGTGCAGGCCTGCGGCTATGCACCATTCCCGCTTTATCTTTCCTGGCCAGCTTACTTTTTCATGCAGCTCTTTAACATCCTTTATGTAATCCTTGTAAAACACATCGGCAGTTATTAGGACATCTTCTATAGTGCTTGTGTGTCGCATGCTTAAATTTGGGCAGATAAACTTTAAAGGGTTGCCAAGCATTTTGTTTTGATGGAAGGCTGCAGGCCAGCTGACTTTTATGAAAGCTACAAACAGCTTTACGCCAAGGCAATTGAACTTAACAAATGCATTTACGAGGCAGAAGGAATTTGTGCAGAAATTTGTGATGACGGCGCGTGCATATGCGGCGGCGAAGACTGCCGATACAGCAATCTCAGGAAAGCCGAGGCGCAGCTGGCGTCTCTCATCAAGGACAAAGCTAATCTGATAAGGAAAATGGAGACTGTAATCAAGGATTATAAGATTGCCCTGGAGACAGATTATTTGAAAATTGAGATTGAAAAAAACATAGGGAAGCTTGCTAAAATTAAGCTAGCTCTAAAGTTAAAGGAGCTTGAGTCTGCTGTCCAGCCTGAAATCAATGCAGTGCAAAAAGCACAAAGCCATTAAGGCCAAGCCAAAGCTTAAAAACAATTTTATCTTTTTTGCAGATATGCCTCGGTAGCTCAGCCTGGCAGAGCGTTAAGTTTTCATAAAAGTTGTGAAAACTCGCCAAGCCTTGGTATTTAATCCGAGCAAGCTACGGCTTGAACGTGATGACCACCAAACAGGCAAAGGTCGCCGGTTCAATTTGGAGCGAAACAAGTTTCGCTGAACTTTCGCTTTGCGAAAATCCGGCCCGAGGCAGTTATTAAAATGGCCAATTCGATAGAAATTATCTCTAAACTAAGCAAGAAAGTTTATTGCACAGAACAACAATGGTTCCTGATATCAAATTATAAACACCCGATTATGAAAGGCAAGGAAAAAGAAGTTGAAGAAGCATTGAAAGACCCTGATGAGATAAGAGTAAGCAAAACAGACCATAATGTTTATCTCTACCACAAATTATATGGAAAAGAGCATACGTCAGTTGTGGCAAGGCATTTAAATGGTAAGGGAGAAATATTAACTGCCTATAAAACAACAACGATAAAAGAAGGCAAAATAGTGTATAAAAAATGAAAAAAATTAGGGTATTGTTTGACAAAGTCGCAAACAGTCTGGATGTTTGGTTTGAAGAGCCAAAAGAAGCTATTTGCGAAGAAACAGGTGAAGAAGTCATATTAAAAAAAGACCCTAAAACTGGAAAAGTGATAGGGTTTGAAAAACTGAATTTCTCAATACCTAAATTAGCAAAAGAAGAGTTGCAGATAGAGTTAGTTAAAACTTAAATTTGTGAGTTCAACTCTCATCAGGGGCAGTCAGTACTCTTTTAAGACTTTGTTTTTGTCAATTATTAGAATGAAAATTATAATAGGAAGCGCAGACTTGGAAAGTTGCCTGAGGGAAGCAAAATATCTTGGCCTTAGGGCGCAGGGTTTTTTCAGAGAACGCAAGTTTGAACAAGCGCTCCAAGTAAGGCTTGAGGAAATCACGCTGCTGGAAAGAGCTTACGACAGCACTCCAGAAAGCGATGAGAAAAACGGCAAAGTGGCCGGCTATCTCGGCCAAAGCTACTCGTCTGCCGCCAAAACCTTGTATAGATTAAATGAAGAAGATGTAGAATATTTGCAAAAAGCAAGGGAAATATTCAAAGTAACTTTTGATGCCGGCAGGCTTCCGGCATTTGCTTACGACACGTGCCTTTTTGTATTGCGCAAGCTGTGCAGGAGGGCAGAAACGCCTGAGGAGAAGCTGCCCTATGCAAGGGATTATGTTTCTGTCCTGGTTAAAGCTACACGCGAAGGCCGGTGCATCCATTACAAAAACGGGACTGCATTGGCAAAAGACCTGCTGCCAGGCGCAATCATGACGGTGGTTGAGCTGGAAAGACAACTTAAGCCGGCTAAAGTTGCTTAAAGTTCAAGAATAGCATTATGCTTCTTGCTATTTGCTAATGCCCAAGTCAAGGCAGATTCGTTCCAGATTTTTGAATAAATCCCCTTTATTGCTGCCTTTCAGGATTGCCCTTATGTCTTCTAATTGTATTGGTATGTTGCTGTTCTTGCAGACTGTGAGCAGGTGCGAAATGTCAATTTTATCTTTGTCTGCCCCTCTTGTCAGCTTGGATGCTATCAGATGCTCTGGTTTTGCAACTTTGAGGTCTATTGCGCGCTTGCCGTTATAGCATAAGCTTAGTGTTTTTGCCTCGTTCACGACAGAATCGTAGATTTCAGGCAAACCCTTGAAATCTTCCTTGCTCATCTCATATTGAACGTACACTGGCTCCTGGCCGGCAAATTCAAATTTCAAAGCTCGGGAATCGAGCATTGGATTGTAGCCAGCTCCGCAGGCTTCTGCAATCTCCCTGCCGGCGGAAAACATCTTTTCATTGCTTCCGCCAAGCGTCCCAATGTCAATATCCTTAGTGGGCCTCAGAAGGTTTTGCAATTCTAGTTTGTGTTCTTTAATTGTGTTTAAGCCATGCATTGCAACCGCATCAACTATCGTTGCCTGGACACCAGAACCGCCAACTATTGCATACTGAATGTCTTGCTCTTCCATTGCGTCATGGAGTGCGCTAGCCACATTGAAATAAGGCCTGTTCAGATACGTGTATGTCATCTTAACTTCTATAATGTAACCTTACCTTATAAATGTTTCCATATGGCAGAATAACAGGTCCTTTATAAAGTTCCTATATGGAGTCTATATAGAAAGCCTTATATAGTCTATATTGCTATTATGACTAAAGCTAAAGAGGCTAATATGGAACAACTAACACAAAAACTAATGATAAGTCCTTT
>CAYGXR010000016.1:0-4829 GCA_964354095.1 Candidatus Woesearchaeota archaeon | reverse complement strand
AGCATAGATGTGCAGCAGCCTATCTGTCTGCTTCTGAACTGAGAGGTTTACAGCGCTTGCCTTGGCTCCGGCAGACAACTGTTCCCTCAGCTTTTCATCATGGAATATTTGCACGACCCTGCCTACAAGCTCAGGATTATTCTTGAATGTAAATCCATTTACACCATTACGCACAAAGTCCCTGAAACCAAGGGCTCTTGGCGTAAGCACTGGACAGCCCGCGGCGCATGCCTCCAATGCAACAATGCCCTGCGTCTCAGACCTTGATGCTGAAAGGAAAAGCCGGGCTTTTTTGTACATCTTCACAAGCTCGCTGCGCGGCAAAACGCCTGTAAATGTGATTTTGTCCTGCAAATTCAGGATTTTGGCAAAGTCCTGCAGTTTCTTTCTTTCAGGACCGTCAGATGTTATGACAAATTTTGTGTCCGGCAGAATCTGCGATATCGCTGTGAAGCCGAGCATTAGCTTTTCTATCGATTTTTCCCTGCACAGCCGGCCGACATGCAGTAGCATCTTGCTTCTTGTCCTATGATTTATGGCAGAATTAAACTCCGACAGCTCTATGCCTGTTGGCAGGACAAAGATTTCGCGCCAAACGCCCTGGCTTCGCAGAATTTTTTTTATGGGGCTGCTCGGCACTATGACGCGATAGCAGAGATTGAAGAAGAAATTGGTATAAAACATAGTCATTGCCACAGCAAGTTCTTCCCTTACTTTGATCAGTTGGATGTACCTGCTGTAAATTGCCAGTAACGTGTGATAAGTGGCTATTGTTGGTATATTCAGCCGTCTTGCAACAATGAGGCCCGCTATTCCAAGCGTAACCGGCGTCTGCAAATGCACTATGTCCGGCTTAATCTTCTTTAGCAGCTTCTTGATCTTGAAGATGCGCGGTAATCCAATCCTGTAACCCTTGTAGCCCCAGAATGGCAGCGATGTCATTGGATGCATATATTTGTCTTCCTTCGGGCCACCAGACGCGGCAGGGTAAATGATATGGACCTCATGGCCTTGCTTGCGCAACTCAGTGACAAAAGAATCTATAGATGTAACGACGCCGTCAAGCGTTGGCCTGTACGTGTCTGTGAAGTAAACTATTTTCATCTGGTTAAGCAAAAGACAAGCGTTTTAAGGGTATTGGAATTGCATTGAAAATCTCAATTTTGTGTTCCCATTAAAATTGAGGACCATCAAAATTGCTTGGCCAAATTTCAGTCCTCACCTTAAAATGGACTGAATTTGGCAGATTTTCAATTACTTTGCCAGAACCGACTGAAAAGTGCGGCTTGTCTGTTCAGCAACGTCGTCCCACGTAAATTTGGATGCCCTTGCCATCGCGGCCTTGCCCAGCTGTTTTCTAAGCTGTTCATTGGAAAGCAGCAGCGAGATTTTTTCTGCTAGTTTTGCTGGATCTTTTGGCGGCACGAGCAGGCCTGTCTTATTGTTTGTTATGTACTCAGGCAGGCCGCCGACAGCTGAAGCAACAACTGCCTTTCCCATTGACATAGCTTCCAGGCAGGCCAGGCCAGCAGACTCGTAAATCGAAGGCAAGACAAAAACTGCGGCTTTTGCAACCATGGAATTTTTCACTTCTTCAGGCAGGAAGCCGGTAAATTTCACGCTGCCGTTCAGCCCGAGATCTGATGCAAGGGTCTTTAATTTGAGCGCATCTGGCCCTCTGCCTATAATGTAAAACTTTGTTTCTGGGTGTTTCTGCAGTACACTTGGAACCGCCTCTACTAACGTTGAGACTCCCTTGGTGCTGACAAGGCGGCCGACGAAAACAACATTTCCGTCAGAAAACCCATTGCAGTTTTGCGCAGGCTTGTCAAAACCGTTTGGTATTGTAACAATATTCCTAGCAGAAGCTCCGTTCTTAATGAGCTGTTCGCGCACAAAGTCTGACACGGCAATAACTTTGCTACAATACTCCAGCATCCTGACTCCAATCTTGTCAAGAAGCAGGCTAATTGGCTTAAGCAAAATATTTCCCTCGCCTATAGAATTATGCCACGTAAAAACTACTTTGGTTTTGGTTTCCCTTGCATAACGCATGGTGCCGAGCACTGCGGCGAAAGACCATCTGCCCTGAAGGCTTATCACATCGGGCCTGATCTGCTTTAGTTTTTGTGCTGTTTTTTTTGCAGAATCCAGCAGCAGCGGCGGATTATATATTGGGATGCGCAGGCAAGGCAGCCTGTGTATGTGCATGCCTTCAATGACTTCATATGCAGCAGTGCCTTTCAGCATGTTTGTAACAATATGCACTTCGTGCTTCCTGGCCAGCCTGCGGCCTATTTCGAACATGCACTTTTCTATCCCGCCGGTATAGGGATAGAAAAAAGGATTAACATAGCAAATCCGCATAGGGCTTTTCTCGGATGAGAGCTTTAAAAGACTAGCGAAAGAAAAGCTGTTGAAAATCTCAACTTTTGTTAATCCTTAAGATCTGGATAGCTTTCAGTTTATGCTTGACTGCAAGCAGCTAAGTTAAGCTTAACAAACTCAGGGAGATTACAGAAAAGCAAAAGCTTTTCCCGTTTTCAACAAGGCTTAAAGAAAGCGGGCCCGACGAGATTTGAACTCGCGACATTTGGCTTTCTTCACCGAATCTTCAGCGATTAAAAGGCCAACGCTCTATTCCTGCCCAACAAGCAGAGCCAAGCTTCGCTTGCTGAGGACCAGGCTGAGCTACGAGCCCACAGCTCAAAGTTAAAAAATGACATTAAAAAGATGTCGTTTTCACAAAGGTTAAATGCTTATGCCATTTAATTTCAAGCGCATGGGAGAACCTTTTGAATCTGCAATTGGGATTGTCAGGCAATTGATGCTGCGTGTTGAATGCCTCGATAACGCTTTTACAAATACAGATAATGATAATTACGAGCTTGGCGAGAAAAAGATCAAAATTAAAAATCCTGAAGTATTTTTAGTGCATTCCCATACATTAGATAAATTAGCAAAGGATGGCACTGTCGATGTTGCAGTAAGCCCTAGAGAAATTCATGGAGCTTTAGATGGCTATAGTTTTAGATTGAATATTATATCAAAGAAAATCTTATGCCCGAAAAACTTGCCTGAAGATATTGAGGAAAAAGTGAAGAAAGTTGCCGAACATTACAGGTGGGATTTGGTATATAACGTAGAAGCTTACTGGATAATTTAATTACTTCAGTCTTTTGCCAAAACGTTTGCTTTGCCAGTTATATTTTCTTAGCCTCTTGCCCGGGAAGCCGCAATAACTGCATCTTTTCTTCTGGAAATGATATGTATGCTTGCCACATCTCCTGCAGCGAAGGTGTGATTTCTTTCCTGTTTTCTTTCCGTGTGATGGTGTTCCTTTTGACATGTTTTGATTCTTGGAAGTTGATTTTTAAGCCTTTGGATGATAAATGGAATCTCTCAGGGTTGTTTAAAGGCCAGCCTACTTCTGCATAGCACGTTAAAGCCTTACAGAATTAAGAGATTACCTAGGGAGATGGCGCCACAAGAACAATCATGTCTCCCCTAATGAAGACATCGCCAATCTTTCTGGCTACTTGCCCCTGCTCGTCGCGCTCTTCTGCATCCGCAAGCACTATGTTTATGTGTATGTCGAATGCCTTAAGCACGCCCATAATCTGCTTCTTCGCTTTTGTCTCAACTAAAACACGCTTTCCCCTGGCAGCATTAAGCAAATCCAAAGGTCTTTCAAAGCTATTTTCCATTGTCTCAGCTTCAGATTTGAATTTAAAAAGGTTTGCTACGCTATGTACACCGGGCGCTTTTCTACGCTCTCCTTGGCCAGCCGGTATATTTCCTTTTGCGTGCCGACAAAATCAGAAAATATACCATCAAATTCTACCAGCAAATCCAGCAGTTGTTTAGGCCGCACTTCCAGTTCGATTTCGGTTGAGAGTTCTCCAAGGGTCCAATAAAGTTTCTGGTAGGAGTCACCCAACTTGGCCTTTTGGTAGTAATAAGCCATTGCGGCATGCTCGCCGACAATATTGCTGTTCGGGAGCTCGTATGTCTTTATAGTCAAAGCTACGAGATTTTTGATAGGGCCAAACTGCTGCTGCAGAACCTCTTTTGAAAAGCGCTCATGAACAATTTTAACTGCTGTTGGGCACTTTTTGGTAAAATTTTTTAGCATGGCATAAGCATTTTGCATGCAGATAAATCAAGAGAAAGCTATAAAAACCATCCCTTAAGTCTGACCTAATATGACAAACTGGAAATCTGCGAAGCATGGAAAGAAGCCAACCGGCGGGAAGTTCTGGCCGGCAAGAAAGAAACGCCTTTCTGAAATGGGCTCGGATGCCACCTTGACGAAAGTCGGCAAGCTCGTGCAGAGAGAGAAAAGAACTCGCGGCGGCGGCAAGATCACGCAACTGATCACTGCAGACATAGCAAACCTGAAAATAGGAACAATTTTCAAGAAATCAAAAATCAAGCTTGTCAAGGAAAACCCTGCAAACAGGAACTTTGCGAGAATGAACGTTCTCGCAAGAGGCTCTATTATTGAAACCGAAGACGGCACAGCAAAAGTAACATCAAGGCCATCCCGTGATGGGATTGTTAATGCTGTTTTGATAAAAGCCAAATAAATTACCTACGCCAGCGCCTGATGCCCTGCCTTTCCTGCCATTCTATTGATGAATGATACTGTTTGCTGTATGAGAGTTTTTCAGGGTGCTTTTCGGACAATTCGACAAATGCCTTGTAGAGCTTTGGCAGTGTCTTTTGGAATTTTGAAGCTGTCGGCTTGGCAATATGAATTGTTTCCTTGCCTACAACCCAGCCGACATCCATGCCATCATACTTTATTTCGTTATACTTTTGGCCCA
>CAYGXR010000015.1:0-5493 GCA_964354095.1 Candidatus Woesearchaeota archaeon | reverse complement strand
GCCCGCAGACAAACATGAAGATGAAGGTGCAATCAATGCAGGTCGAGCACGAATCAATCAAGGCTGCAAAGAAGGGCGATGATATCGGAATGAAAGTTCCTTCGCCAGTAAGGGCAAAAGACCTTGTATTCAAGGTCTAATTATTTTTTTACTTCCATTCAACACTTTTTTAAACTCACTTATCTATTTCTAGATATGCCATTAAAGATTATACCCTCTACAATGAGGGAGAGGAAAAGATATCTTCTTGTGAAAGTTGAGCCAGCTGATTCTATTGACAGGCGTGATTTGGAAAATGCAATCCTAAACAGTTGTTTGCAGTTTTTGGGAGAACTGGGAACTGCCAAGGCGGGAATCCTTGTGATGTCCGATACTTATGATGGCAAAACTGTTATTGTAAAAACAGGGCATAAATTTGTTGATGAGACAAAGTCTGCAATAAGTCTTATAAAGTCTGTTGCAGACAAAAAAGTGAGGCTCAGTACGATTAGTGTATCTGGCTCGCTATCTAAATTAAAACAAAAAGGTGATTGAAATGGCAGTACAAGTTTTACCGCAACAAGCAATGGGTTATGACCGCACAATTACTGTGTGGAGTCCTGATGGACGCTTACTACAGGTAGAATACGCAAAAAAAACAGTTGGCCATGGTGCCACTACACTCGGAATTGTATACAAAGAGGGCATTTTATTGGTTGCAGACAGGCGAATTACGGAAAAATTGATGGTCGCAGAGTCTGTGCACAAGATTTCAAAAGTTGATGATACTATAGCGGCAACTTTTTCAGGCTATACTTCTGATGCCCGTGTCCTGATAAAAAGGTGCAGGCTGTTTGCACAGCAGCACAAGCTGACATACGGCGAAAATATAGATGTTGAAGGAGTTGTAAAATTCATCTCAGACATAGAGCAATCTTTTACACAATACGGCGGAATCAGGCCGTTTGGAATCGCATTCCTGTTTGCAGGCATTGACAAGAAGGGCTTGAGCCTGATAGAGACAGATCCTTCTGGAATTTACACGCAATATCTTGCCAGGGCAATTGGAATGAACTGCACAGAAGCCAACAAAGTTCTTGATAGAAAATACAGGGAAGGAATGAAGCTCGAAGAAGCCCAGAAGCTTGCTATAGAAATTTTCAAGGAAGTTCTGCAGAAAGAATACAGCCTTGAAAAGCTGGAAGCTTCAACAGTAACAGCAAAAGGTGTTGAGAAAGTACAGTTGAAAGAATAGGCACACTCGTCGAAAACCTTAAATTTCTCTCCCGTCACCGTTTGACATGTCAAACGGCAGGTCAAATGTATTCATCAAGGAAAGAATCTCCTTTAACATAGCTCACATCCAGAAAGGCGGTGAGCGTTTTGAAATAGTTTTGAAAGACCCTGACAAGGCCCTCGAGTTTCGGCAAGGGAAGGACATTGACCCCAAAGATTTTCTGGAATCTTTTGATGTCTGGGCAGATGCAAAAAAAGGCGAAAAGCAGTCTGCCGGAAAGATGAAGCAGTGGCTTGGCACAGATGATCCGATTGAAGCTGCCAAGATTATCTTGAGGAAAGGCGAGCTGCATCTTACAGAAGAGCAGCGCAAGAGGATGTTTGAAACTAAAAGAGTAAAGATTGTGCAATACATTCATCAGAATGCTTCTGACCCGAGAACTGGAGCACCGCATCCAATTCAGAGAATCGAGCTGGCAATGGAGCAGGCCCGCGTGCAAATTGATGCTTACCAGCCAGCTGAAATGCAGATTGAAAATGTTATAAAACAGCTTCGGGCAGCCTTGCCTTTGAGCTTTGAAAAATCCAAATTTACAGTGCAGCTGCCGGCAAAGCACGCAGGCACAGCATATTCAACCCTGAAAAAGAAATACAATCTTCAGGATGAAGAATGGCAGAATGATGGCTCAGTGAAGTTCAAGATAGAATGCCCTGCTGGCTTGAAAACAGAAATCTGGTCCTTCATCAACAAGCTGACAGCAGGGGAAGCAATAATCACAGAGAAGAAATAATCACTTAACTTTTCAATCGTCTTTTTATTTTTTGCGATGCTACTTGTTTTTTAGCCTTATTAACAGCTGCAAAAGCAGTTATAAGTTTATGAGACAGGTTGCAAGTATTAAGTATTCGCTCAATCCCTTCTTTGAGTGGTTTTATTCCTGTTTCATTTTTACCTTTAATTTCTACATAAAAACTTCTGAATACTTTTGTATCAGGCTCGTCGAAATATCCGTCACCAATAGCGTATTTTGACGGTATTCTGTCGACGGTTGGCGCTAGTCTTACAAACATTGAATCTTTCGGGCGAAGAAACGTGTCTCTAGAAAAAGGTTCTGGCTCAAAGCCATTTTTCTGAAAATATCCTTTAATGTTTCGGCAAATATCATCAACAGAATAGCTAGCAGTAAAATCCGTACCTTCTTTGAGTATTGTTGCGTATGCCATTAAACATACAATGACTAAAGATTTATAAAAATTAGTTTGTTGCAGCAGCGATTGTTTTAAATCACTTTACTGCCTTTTATTATAATGGTCAAGTTCCTGCCGAATAAAGAATATTTTGAGTTTGGCAGCGCAATTAACCCGAAGCTTGATCCTATAGGTTTTGCTGAAAGTGGTTATCAACTAAGGCAATATCTCAAAAGATGTATAGTAGCAACGGTAGACAGGAATCAAAAAGGTGATGATTTGGAGAGTGCCCTTAAAAGGATAAAGATTGCTGTTCCCCATTTGAAAGGCTCGCCATATTTAGTCCGGCAGCCACCCCTAGCACATATTTACGCAAAGACTGAAAAAGACGAGATAATCTGCCTTGGCGAATTAATTGATTTATTCTAGGTCTAGGCAAATCTTTATAAACCCTTGATTTTTTAGTGATTTTTGAAGGTGAAAGACAGTTCCGGAACCGGACCGACAAAAGACATGGTTTCCGCGTCTGACTTGTAATGAGCGAAAAACTTTATGTTGCCGACAGGGCAATTGTAATACCTGGAGAATTAATAGCCGAAGGCATTGAATTCTTGCCTTCTGGAAAAGCGTACAGGGAAGGCGATAAAATTTATGCTTCTACAATCGGCATGGTCTCTGTAAAAGGCCGTGTTGTCAAGGTAATTCCTTTGACTGGAAGATATATGCCAAGGAAAAGCGATGTTGTTATTGGAAAAATAACTGCTGTCCTTGCTGGCGGCTGGTCTGTTGATGTAAATTCTGCATATGCTGCAGATTTGCCTCTTGCAGAAGGAACTTCTGAATTCATACCAAGAGGAGCTGACTTGTCAAGATTCTTTGACTTGAATGATTATGTTTTTGCTGAAGTCACAAATGTTACTGAAACTAAATTTGTGAAGCTGTCAGCAAGCCGAAGGCCTTACAGAAGGCTGAAAGGCGGAATTCTTGTTTCAATTTCTCCTGTTAAAGTGCCAAGAGTTATCGGAAAACAAGGCAGCATGGTGAAGATGATAAAAGATGCTTCCGGCTGCGATGTTGTTGTAGGGCAGAATGGCTGGATCTGGATTAAGGGCACGCCTGAAACAGAATCCAAAGTCGAAGCTATAATCAAAAAAATCGAAAGGGAAGCCCACATGAAAGGCCTTACTGATAAAATCAAGGCAATGCTGGAGGTTAAAGAGTAAAATGGGTGGAAAAGCTGGCGCTCCAGATAAGCTGATTGTTGGCGGAAAAAGACTGGATGGCAGAAAATTCAATGAGCTGCGACCTTTAACAATTAAAGCTGGCGTCATCCCGAATGCTGACGGCTCCTGCGCCCTAGAGCTTGGCGAAACATATGTTTTAGTCGGCGTCTATGGCCCAAGAGAAGTCTTCCCAAGACACATGACAATACAAGACAGGGCTGCCTTGGAATGCATTTATGGAATGGCTGCATTTTCAACTTCTGACAGGGCAAGGCCTGGCCCGTCAAGGAGAAGCACTGAAATTTCAAAAGTAATTGCAGATGCTCTAGCCCCTGCAATAATGCTGGAGAAATATCCAAGAACTAAAATTGATGTTTACATTGAAGTCATGAATGCAAATGCTGGAACAAGAACTGCCGCAATAACAGCTGCAGCTGTTGCTCTGGCTGATGCAGGCATTGAGATGCGCGATTTAGTTGCATCTGTTGCCGCCGGCAAAATAGATGATGAATTAGTTTTGGACTTGTTTGAGCCTGAAGACAATTACGGCGAAGCAGACATGCCTTTGGCTATCATGCCAAGGAAGAAAGATATTACACTTTTGCAGATGGACGGCAATCTCACAAAAGAGGAAATACAGAAATTGATAGAGATGTCAGTGAAAGCCTGCGAGGAAATTTATGAGGCCCAGAAAGCGGCTCTCAAAGAAAAATACAGGATAAGTTCTGAAAGCATAGAGGAGTCTGAAGATGGAACAGCTTAAAGCGCACATTATTGCACTCTTGGAAAAAGGCAAGCGCCATGATGGCCGCGATGCCCTGGACTACAGAGAAGTTTCTGTAGAAAACAATCCTATTCACCGAGCCAATGGCTCAGCAAGAGTAAAGATGGGAAACACTGACGTCATTGTTGGAGTAAAATTGGATGTTGATGTTCCTTTCCCTGACACGCCTGAAGAAGGCATCCTGATGGTAAATGCGGAATTAATGCCAATGTCAAACCCTGACTTCGAGCCAGGCCCGCCAAGAGCTGAAGCTGTTGAATTATCCCGTGTTGTAGACCGTGGAATCAGGGAATCTGGTTGCGTAGATTTCGGCAAGCTTTGCATAAAACCTAAAGAAAAAGTCTGGGTTGTGTTTGTTGATATTTATCCGATAAATGATGACGGAAATCTTTTGGATGCTTCAGCACTTGCAGCTATCACAGCCTTGAAAAACACCATATTTCCAAAATACGATGAGAAAGAAGATGCTGTTTTGTACAAAGAGCTTACTAAAAAGAAATTAGATCTTGAATTTATCCCGATTTTGACAACTTTCGGAAAAGTCGGCGGGCACCTTTTCGCAGACTTTGACTTGCTGGAGCAGCATTCAATGGATGCGCGCCTGTCAATTTCAAGCCTGCCAGACGGCGGAATCGCAGCCATACAGAAAGGCGGATTCGGCACATTCACAGAAGAGGAAATCTTAAATTTGGTTGATTTGGCAGTAGAAAAGGGCAAAGAGCTTAGAAAGCTAGTAAAGTAGGGTAGATGCAAATGATAGATAACAAATACACAAAATACGAGCTTGCAAGAATCATAGGTGCAAGGGCCCTGCAGCTGGCAATGGGAGCTCCGCTTTTGATTAAAAGGCCAGCAGAGCTTTATGATACAACCGAAATAGCAAAAACAGAACTCGATTCGGGCATTCTTCCAATCTCAATCAGAAGGCCAAGCCCCCCAAGAGTTGAAGAGACAGCATAGTGCTTTTAAATTCTCCAAGCATTATTTTCAGATGCGTATCAGGTCGCTGACAGCCAAATCAATTCTAGACAGCAGAAGAAAGCCAACAATCCAGATTTTCGTCAACGGCTGCAGCGGGGCAGC
>CAYGXR010000014.1:0-8427 GCA_964354095.1 Candidatus Woesearchaeota archaeon | reverse complement strand
TTCAGCATACAGTTTTCTTGCTAACCTGCAGACTTTCTCCAGGTATGCCTGCATTTTGTGCATCTGAAGAATTCTGTATCCGGAACATCCTCTCCCCCTACTGAAGCAGCCACCTGCTGCACCCACCAGTATGCTTTCTTGTTGCTGCATTTCGGGCATTCAGCGTCTGCAATAGGATAAGTATCTTCAATTTCCTTAACGCGCTTTGGCATCCTTTCAGAAACGTGGCTTATTTTTTCCTTCAAAACAATATCGCCTTTTTCTGCCTTTGTGCGAGCCCCGCACCTTGGGCATACTGTTGTTTTCTTCGACGGCAGCATCAGTGTCTTGCATTTTGGGCAAAATTCCATTTTAGTACTTCCTCCACCTATGGCTGCACTGCTTGCATATAAAGAATTGGGTTTCAGGCTCATCGGATGCCCTTGTCTGCCTTGTAAACCAAAAGGCTTTATCATGGCCGCATTTGGGGCAAACTGCATCCACAGTTGGCATGCTTTCAATTGCGGCTTCTTCGGCCTTTTCAGCTGTTGCTGTTACTGGTTTTGGCTTTCTTTTAATCTCTTCTTTTACCTCTATGCTTGTAGTTTCTTTATAGCCGCAACTGCTGCAGATAAGACCTTCCTTTACAGGCATCAGCAGTCCCTTGCATTTTGGACAAAATTTCATATCAAATAAGTTTTGCATAATCGGATTTTAAAACCTTATCGGCCGGATATCGCATTCGAGATATCTACAAGAATTACCTTAAACCAGCCAATATATGGAATCTTGTATTCTGCAACGCCTTTCAGCTGGTCTTCTGTAACAGAAGATTCAAAACTCAGCTGTGCGGGATTTGCATCGCCCTTAGTGCTCAAAACATTTCCGTTTTTGGCAATCACCCTATGGATTATTGGATCTGACTTTTCAGGAATCATATACACTATAATATCGCCGACTTTAATGTCAGATATTTTAACACCCCTGACAATAAAGACATCTCCCTTGTTGAATCCGTCAGGGTGCGAAAACTGCGCAAATTGCCCTTCAGTAATATTTTGATTGTCCCTGTACCAGGCGCCGTTGGCATACCACCAGTCTTCAAAACCGCCGTGGTGCTCCATGGAGCCTGAAACAACTGCAACAAGCGGAAATGATGTTCCCAATGCGAGACCTAGAACTGGGAGTATGATGAATTTTCCAACCAGTATTACAATAATTGCGTCTACAATAAATGAAGATGCGGATTCCTCATGCGCAATGAAATGCCATGCTTTTCCTAATTTCGTAGGATGCATTTCATAGCCGTGCTTTTCTTTTACAATTATGACCTGCTTTTCTTTTGCCATTATGCTCTTCCCCTTGATTCTCCTAATGAAATGCCCTGGCCTATTATGTGCGCAACTCTTACAGGCTCTGGGACAACTCCATGCTGGATTGTCAGCTTTAAAATCCTTCTTGTTTCCTGCTCGGCCAAGCCGGAAAACTGGAAATAAATTTTGGCTGGCTTGGCAAGCTCTTTATGTTTAATTTTCATCTCGCAGACCTGGCCCGCCTTCTTTATGAGATTCCAT
This sequence comes from Candidatus Woesearchaeota archaeon, assembly GCA_964354095.1. Taxonomy (GTDB): domain Archaea; phylum Nanobdellota; class Nanobdellia; order UBA10117; family UBA10117; genus CAYGXM01. The sequence continues at coordinate 6,874 of CAYGXR010000014.1, read as the reverse complement.
CGTTTTTTCCAATCTGAAAAATGCTTCAAAGCTTTTTTAATAGAGTTGAAGTCCGGCATATTTCTCGTAACAACAATAACTGGAAGCTTTGTTTTCTTATGCAGCAGTTGAATATCAACAACATTGAAACCGGCTAATGCTATGCCATCCAGCATTATCACGCGGAGAGAGCCTTTGGCCCTTGATTTGTTTATCATTTCTGCAATTTTTGCAGTTGCATCACTGCCATCTACTTTTACAAAAGTGCTCAGCATATTGTCCATGTATTCTGCACCCCTGAAAACTGCCCCTATTACCAAAACTGGATTCTTTTGTTTTTTCTTGTGTGCTGTATCATCTATCCCAATGATGCGAATCTGCCTTTTTGGCACAATCATACTATTTTGAAAAAACAAAAACATATAAATCTGTTCTACACAAAGATAGTAATGGCATCCGGCTTTATTGAAAGAGTAAAAGCTTTCATAACAAAACCTGGCAAGGCTTTTGAAGCAGAGCACAAAACTTCTGTGAAAGAAGCCATTCTCTACGGTCTCAAGGGGTCTCTAATTCTAGCAATCTTGCTTGGGACAATACTTGGCATAACAAGCCCAATAGGCAACTTTGGTTTGTTAGCAATCCCTGTTATGATTGTTGTGACATTTGTGTTAAACTTTTTTGGCTTGTTTCTCGGCGCTCTTTGGTGTCATCTCTGGGCTTATATTTTTGGAGCAAGGCAAGGTGTGAGAAATACGCTAAAGGCTTTGGCCTTTAGCTCTACGCCTACTTATATTTTGGGCTGGATTCCACTAGTCAAATACATTACAGGACTCTGGTCTCTTGTTCTTCTGGGAATTGGCTTGAAGAAACTGCAGAAGCTTTCAACCGGCAGAGCAGTTGCTGCAGTAGTCATTGCAGTTTTAATACCGCTGATAATTATAATTATATTGTTTGCTTGGCTGCTTGCAACTTACGGCTCAGAAATCTTTGCAACAAACGGAACTACTTCAACTTTTTCAGTTCCTTACTAACGGCTTCAAAAACCCGGGATTTTGTCGTATGGCTGCTTCGCAGGCCATACAACGCTAAGAAATAAATTAGCTATTTTAGCTTCTTCAATTCTTTTCCTAATTTTTCAAGCTGGTCTTTTGCAGAATCCAGGGCTGAATTCCAGACTTTCTTTGCATCCTTGCCTTTTGTCTTCAAAACAAAAAGGGGTTTTGAAACTTCGGGGTGCTCCAGCCTGAAGGAAGCCATCTCAACGCCGGATTGCTGCCAGATTGCTTCCTTAATCAAGTTTAGAAAACCATGATCTATCTCGCTAAACTGGACCTGCAGTTCATGCGTTTCTTCCTTCAGAATCTCGTATTCCATATCAAACCTTTTTTTAGTTGATTTATAAGCTTAACTCTACGCTACGAACTGGGTTATCCCTTAATATCAGTTTGCACTTTCCTACTTAGCAAGGGACAGTTTAAGCCTTACAAACTCATAGCGATTCCAATTCGCAGGCATTTACAAATGGCTTATCAAAAACATCATCTGCCAGCCTTGGGCAGGCCGTATTGATCCAGCCTTCAATTCTCGGGAAATTCAGAAGCTCGGAATTTGTAATGTTATCGCAAATGAAAAGATAAACCTTCTTTCCCTGCTTTTCCAGCTTTTCTTTAAGCTCTTCCGGGTTTGATTGAAGTTCACACTGGCCTAATTTTGTTGAAATCAGCATACCTATTGTCCTGCAGGCCTTGAATTGCTCCAGCCGCAGGATTTGTTTCTTCCATAATTTTTGCTTTTCTTCTTTGGTAATTTCTCTGAGTTTTTCAGTAAAGGGGTCCAAAACATAAATTGGCTTTTCTGTTCTTGCAAGCAGGCCGAAAGGGTGGAAATTTCCCGTTCCAATGTACAGGAAGCAGTCAACCTCATTCATGACATTTGTTGCTGAAGAGACATCGCAGCCTAATATCTGCCCTTCTAAAACTGCAGAGCCGCTTGGCTTTCCAATTACTGCAATCTTGTTGTTGTCTTCCAAGGTTTTTTTAATGTTTTCCAGCTGGGCAGTAAACTGGACTGTTGAAATTAAGCCAATTTTATTTTCCGGAATGTGCTTTATGTTCTTGCTGAGAGCTTCACTTATGTCTTTGTCCGCCTTTGCCTGTACAAATAAGACTTTCATAGCAACTGTTTACTAAACTAAACACTTTAAAAGTTTAACTAATTATCCGCCAAAGGCTTTTTTTATGTCTGAATCTGACCAGCCGGCCTTTTTCAGGACTTGTGTTATGTCCTGCTTTGTGTGGCCTTCATTCATTTCTTTCTTTACATAGTCATTTAATGCGTGAGTGTCATCAGAAGGCTCGCTTACGCCTGCTTTTTCTGCATGCGACTGTATGTGTTTTGCAGTCTGTTTTGAAATTACGCCATCAACAGCATCTGCTGGCCAGCCCGAGGATATCATTGCTGTGCGGATTTGTGTCGGGTCGTATCCTTCTGCAAGGCATTTTTTCACATACTTGGAAGCTTTTGCCTTTTCTACAGGCGCAGCAACGCCCTGCCGCTCTGCAAGTTTCCCAAGAGCTTCCTGGTCAGATTGTGCAGACGCCATGGCAGATTCTATCTTGCCGTGTGACCAGCCTCCTGCCTCCAGGCTGCTGTGAATCTCATTAGGATTGTAACCTTCGCTTAGCATGCTGTTTACTGCTGTTCCTAAATCAACACCTGGTGTTGCAGTCTCAACACCATGTACTGCAGCAAGGCCGCCAAGCATGCCCCTGCGCTTCATGAAATAATAGCCAACACCGCCAACTGCTCCAAGAATTGCGACTAACAAAATCACCAAGCTGATGGAACTTGCTTTCTTTGCGCAGTCTGAACTAATTGCAGAACTTTCTCCTGCTGCTGCATCACAAATGCCATCCCCTATTATGAATGGGCATGTGCAGTCTGCATTGCACAAGCTCGGGCATCTTGCATCAGATGAACCGTCGCAGTCCTCGCCAGTCTCAACAATGTTATTGCCGCAGACTGGAGTAACTTCTACTGGCGGAGCACAATCAGCAGGGCTGTTTGAGATGGTCTCGCCAATTTTTGCATCGCAAATGCCATCATCTTTTTTCCATTTGCCCCACATCTGGTCGTTTGTTGATTGGTTGGTATTCAGGCCTGTAACATTATATGTCAGTGTTGCATTTGCAGTCTTGGTTTCATCAAGGGAATTTACTGCGGTCAGAATGAAATTATGAACTCCTGCAGTTGTACCTGTATCTGGCATCAAAGTTGCCGTGAAGTCTGCATTTTCCTTGTCTAAGAGGTAAATATCTGGCGTATCTAAGCTGCAGTCCCATCCTGCTTCGCAGCCCAAATCTAGTGTGTAATAAGAGCTGCACAGGTCAAGGTTTGTAATTTTGATGGAATACGTGCGCTCCTGCCCTATCAAGCCTGATTGGCTTACCTTTGCAACCTTAAGTGTTGGATTTTTCCTTTCGCATGACTTTAGGATTTGATAGTTAACATCAACAGTGCTGTTATAGGCATTGTTGCCCACGGTGGATGCATTCAATTGATGTGTGTAATATCTAGTTCCCACATCTGTTGAGGTTGGCGATGTTATTGCAAGCATAGCAGTTGCACTTTCTCCTTCGTCCAAATCCAAAGTTGTGTCAGACAAATCACAACTCCACTTATCAAGGCAGGTTGTAACATTTAGCTTGAAAGTAGACCCGCAGGTGTTGCTATTGTTAACTGTTGCCATGTAAAGCAGGGCATCGCCCCTTGCCCCTTTTTGGAAAGTAGGTGGTTCAATAGTCAATACTGGATTTTGCATAACGCAAGCTACAACATTTAATGATTGGGTTGCTGATTTTACAGGAGTAGATGAAACATTTGCCTTGCAACTGTAAGTGCCTGTCTTGCTCGGTGTAAATGTTGAAGTGCATCCATCGCCAGAATATGTACAAGAAGATATTGACAGACCAGGTGTGCAATCAAATGTTGCTGTATTCCCATCGCAATTAGCTAGGCCGGATACTTTTGCCTTGATCTGATGATTTATTGTGGCTGGTGTTGGTTCAAACGTTAGACTCAAAGTACCGTTGCAAGGTATAGTTGGGAGTGTTGTAAAAGTTGCATTGACAAAGACGTCTGCGTTTGGTCCTTGTTGCCCTGTTTCCTCGTCACGAACTGCTCTTACACCAACTATATCAGTATATGCTCCATTTTCGCTGCTATTAACTGTTAAAATTGTGTCTACGGATTGCCCGGGGGATAGAGCTATTGGTCCTTTATCAACGAAACAGTTCCAATCTGCAGTGCAATATATTACATTAAACCAATATGTAGTCGGCTGGCAGCCTGCACTATCTTTGTTTGTGAGTGTTAGCGTATATTTTAGTTCAGTCCCAACTTGGGCTGTAGCTTCTGTCGGTTTTGCAGTAAATGTTGCTGCCGCAGGAGTGCAGCCTGCAGCTGATTTAGTTGCGGTAAAGTAAAACTGATTGTCAGGCAAAACATCCCAAGCTACCCAGTTGGGGTCTTGGGCGCATCTTCCTGTAGGCGTGTCTTTGCACTTCTTTCCTGCAACCTGCCATTCGTAGCTTGCACTGGCTTTTTTGCTTAAGTCACCAGGGTCGGCAGGCCAAGTAGCCTTTGCATTCGTATAACCTGTTGGGAGACTCGCGACTTTGGCGCAGTAGGGTTGGTCTGTCGGTACATTAAGCACGCTAAATCCACCATTGCTGTCAGTAGTGACTTGATAAGAAGGAGTGTCCTTGATGTTGCATAACTCAATTTTGGCACCTGATATGCCAGTGCCACTTTGATCTGTAAGCTTGCCAGATACTGTAACTATCGTTGGTTGTGTGGTTACAGTTAGAGTTTTTGTGTCTACAAGGTCTGAAGGCTCTGGAGTTGTGCAAGTGGCTCCTTTGTCTGTAAGAGCTGCCGTGAAACTATAAGCCCCTTGCGATGATGGGGCGGTATAAGTTATGGAAACTATGCCGTTAGCATCTGGTGTTTTTGTATCTGTTACATAAGGCGTGCAAATTGAAACCTTTCCGCAAGTAGCTCCACCTTGAACAGTTGCTGTTGCAGCTATTGACCCGCCTGCTTGCACCGTGCTTGGGTTTAAACCCAAAGTTACACTGCATGGCGTAGGAATCGGACCTGTCCAAGTGCAGCCTGCATCTTTCTCGGCATCACTTGTGCATTGTGCATATTCAGTCAAGGAAGCGCAAGTATGCTGCACTGCTCCTATGCAATCTCCTGCAGCGTCATAATGGCAGCCAGGATGGCTGGTACAATAAATAGGATTAAGGTCTGAACATATCTTGTGATCGCCCATGCAATAAATTGTAACTAAATTGTCCACAATTACAGACACTGTTTTAGTATACCTATTACCTGCAAAATCTTCAGCGGCAATTAGAATGATGTGTTTTCTATTAGTAATTTTTGTTGTATCAAAGTTCACCCATACGTAAGGCTCTTCAGAATCAGTAGCCTGCCACTGACCATCGAGATAGAATTCAACTTTGGCTACGCCTACGCCGCCCGGGTTATCTTTTGCATCTGCGCCAACTGTAATTATGCCGTTAATATTCTCGCCCTCGGTAAGATAAGGGAACGAAGCTGTTGGGAGGGTTCTATCTACCGTAATTGTAATACTCTGCCCATTGGAGTTGCCGGCAAGGTCATCAGCCATGACGGTGATGACGTGTTGTCCCTCACTAATTTTTGTTGTATCTAAACTCCATTCATAAGGCGGACTTGTATCTATCACATAATTTGTTTCTAAAATAAAGTCAACTTTTGCCATACCAGCACCGGCATCTGATGCGCTTGCGCTAATTGTAACTGTGCCGGAAACATTCGCATTATTAGCAGGATAGGTTATCGAAAGTGTTGGAGGAGTGTTGTCCACACATTTAATTTTTGTTGCGGCTATTCCAGATTCCAATTTATAGCCCTTCTCCATGCAGGCGGACTTTGAAGCTAAACTCCAATTATATCTGTTATCAGACTGCCCCCCATAATAACAACCAGAATCAGAACGGTCAACATCATCAAAGCCTTTGCATTTACAAAACATAGCCATTGCGCCAACACCACCGAAAGTGTGGGAACAAGAAAGCCATTTGTAGGCATCCGCATAAGTCTTATCATATTCGGTATAAAGATCAAAACCAGGTGTGACTTCAACTACTTTATTTCCTGTAACCTCTGCAGGTGCAGCGAATTTAGCCAGTTGCGGCAGGCCGAAGATAAGTGTGAGGCCTGCCAAGATTAAAACGATGATTGCAAATGCATAGGGGAGAAATAGACGCTTGTTGAATTTTTTTGAATGTTTTTTTGTTGAAGATTTGCTTTTGTAGACCAGATAAAGAAGTGCGCCTGCTATGACTATGACAAGAGCAACAAGGGATATCAAAGTCCAATTTGTGTTGCTTCCTGAAGGGACAGTTGTTTGTGCACCAGTCAGCTTTCCTGAGCTGTACAAGCCAGCCGCAGCTACAGTTGCTAAGATTAGAACTATTGCTATAATGGCTGTGGCCGAGCCTTTAGGCATGATTAACTTTTGCATATGGCCGAATATAAGCTTTTTCTAATCTCATCTCTAAAGTCCATGATGCTTAAATGCATTGCTGGAACGCTGAAGAAATGTAAAACTAACATCAAGGGATAATAAAACTAGTTTAAACAAAAATTAAAAATTAAAATAAAAAAGAAAAATTAGTAAGCTTACTTCAGCTTACTAAATATTTGTATTGCCATTGCTATTGCGCCAATCAGCACTAAGATGAAGGCTATTACCCAAAATATTATGCTGATCCAGCTAACAGCAGTTGCAATGCTAGGCACTTGTGTTCCAACTGGCTCTAGTACAGATGCAAGAATCAAGAAT
>CAYGXR010000013.1:0-8010 GCA_964354095.1 Candidatus Woesearchaeota archaeon | reverse complement strand
ATGGTTTATGAAATAGTCGCTGGCAGGTCTGCAAAGCAAAGAGAAGCGCTGGGCTTAACTGGCACAATTCTTTTGGGGAAAAATTACGTGCAGTTTGACAGTACTGTAAGCTTGTCAAATCCTATTTATGTTGATGTTGTTTCACCCCACGTTATTTTAGTTTCAGGAAAAAGGGGTTCTGGCAAATCATACACACTATCTGTGATTGCTGAGGGCATGGTTGATTTGCCTTCTGATATTTCTGAAAACCTTTCAGCACTAATCTTTGACACGATGGGAATCTTCTGGACCATGAAATATCCGAACTACAGGGATGATGCCCTTTTGCGGCAATGGGGCCTATCGCCAAAATCATACCACCCCATGATTTATGTCCCTTTTGGGTTGTTTGCAGATTACCAGGCGAAAGGTGTTCCTGTTGATATCCCATTTGCAATCAGGCCTTCAGAAGTTTCCGCGGACTCTTGGTGCGAAATGTTCGAAATTGACATGATTTCAGGAGAAGGCACATTGATTGAGAGAGCTTTGGAAGCTGCCAGGGAAAAATTAGAAGAAAATTTCGACATAAATGACATAATTGATGAAATTAGAAAAGATTCGAGGGCAAGCCCAAAGGAAAAAAATGTTGTTGAAGGCCGTTTGATAGCAGCAAAAAAATGGGGCCTTTTCAGCAAGGCAGGCACAAAGATTACAGATTTGTTCAAAGGAGGCTCAACCACAATTTTAGATTTATCAGCATACATGCAGGTTGAAGGCGGGGAACGGATTAAGGCACTTGTTATAGGATTGGTTTGCAGCAAAATTCTTGAGCAAAGAATGGCTGCCAGAAAAGCTGAAGAAGTTGCTTTAATTTCGGAAGGCGGCTTCTTGTTTGGTGCAGAATCTGCGGTAACGGAAGCTAAGGCGCCCCTTGTTTGGATATTTATTGATGAAGCCCACGAATTCATGCCTAGAGAGCCTGAAAAAACATTGGCTTCGGGGCCCTTGATTCAGCTTTTGCGCGAGGGCAGGCAGCCAGGCATCTCATTAGTATTAGCTACACAACAGCCGGGGAAGATACACACTGATGTAATGACGCAAGCAGATATTGTAATTTCACACAGGCTGACCGCAAAAATAGACATAGACTCGTTAAATCTCATTGCAGCAACATATTTGCCCTACACCATACAAAAATACATTGATGAACTGCCTGCAGACAAGGGAACTGCTGTCCTGATTGATGATAAATTGGAAAAAATATACCCTATGCGGGTCAGGCCAAAGATGAGCTGGCATGGCGGAGAAGACCCGACAGCTATAAGAGAAGGCCTGAAGGCTTTTGGTCTATCTGTATAAAGCTCTGAACAAATACTTATATTTGATTGGCTATCTTCACTTCTGAGAAATGCTAAAGATATCTGTTGATGCTGTCATTCAGAAGATTCGCTCTGAAACAAGCCTATCTGAAGCAGACATTAAGGAACAGATTAAGACAAAAGTAAAGGAGCTTGAGGGCCTCGTTTCAGAAGAGGGTGCTGCTTTTATCATTGCAGCAGAGCTTGGCGTGCAGGTAATGCGTGATTCTGTCTCTGTTGCGCATAAGATTTCTGAATTAAAGCCAGGTGACAAAGATATTGAGCTTATTTGTGTTATAGAGAGAATTTACAGGACAATCGCTTATGTTCGGGCAGGGGTTGCCAAGGAAGTGGCATCCCTGCAGATTTCTGACGAGACTGGCCAGATGAGGCTGGTAATGTGGGATGACAAGGCAAGGACTGCTTCTGAATTGAAAAGAGGGCAAAAAATCAAGGTAAGAGGGGCCCAGGTTAAGTTAAACAGGGACAATCTTCCGGAGCTGCACATAGGAAAGTACAGCTCACTGAACATCCTGCAGGATGCTATAAAACTAGCTGCAAAAACTGTAACTTTGGACAAACTGCAAGCTGGAGAAACTATTTCTGTATTGGCAGATGTTGTAAACGTAAGGGAGCCAAAATTCTATTTTGTATGCCCACACTGCAACAAGAAAGTTATTCCAGCCGTAGAGGGCTTTTTGTGCCCCGACCACAAGAAAGTCATGCCAAAAGAAAATTTATTCTGCAGTTTTACAATTGATGATGGCAATGCAGCAACCAGAGCGGTAATTTTTGGCTCTGCTGCGGAAGAGATGCTTGGATTAAAGGTAGCGGATATGAAAACTATTGAAGCCCTCCAGCTTTTAAGTACAATTCAGGCGAGGCTGCTTGGCAGAACTATTTTAATAGAAGGCAGAGTCAAAGAAAATAAAAACTTTTCCACTCTTGAAATTGTTGCAAACAGTGTTAATTTGGAGCCGAGCCCAAAAGAGCTCGCAGTTAATTTGCTGAGGAACGTGCAAAATGGCTAAAAAGAAAGACGAAACTGCTGATGAGAAGGAAAATCTGGAAGGCATTACAGAAATTGACCAGCTGCCTGGAATAGGAAAGACGACTGCTGAAAAATTAAGGGCTGCTGGCATAGCCGATATAATGGCCATTGCAGTTGCTTCTCCTGCAATTCTGATGGATGTTGCAGAGCTCTCAAAGCCGACTGCCCTCAAGGCAATACATGCTGCGCGGGAAGTTGCCAAGATAGGATTCAAATCGGGCGAAGAATTCATGCTGGAGCGGGAAGCGACAGAAAGGATAACAACTGGCAGCAAGGAACTTAATTCTTTATTAGGTGGGGGCGTTGAAACGCACGCCATAACAGAAGCTTTTGGCGAATTCGGCTCTGGAAAATCTCAACTGGGATTTCAGCTGGCAGTAAACGTGCAACTGCCAAAAGAACGGGGCGGATTAAGCGGGCAAGTAATATTTGTTGATACTGAGGGAACATTCAGGCCTGAAAGAATTGTGCAGATTGCAAAAGCAGCAGGCATGGATCCTGTAACCGCATTGAAAAACATCAAAGTCGCCAGGGCATTCAGCTCAGACCATCAAGTTTTGCTTGTAGATAAGATTGATGAACTGATTAAAAAGGAAAGCCTCAATATAAAATTAATAATCATAGATTCTCTAACATCTTTGTTCAGGTCTGAGTATGCTGGCAGGGGTTCTTTGGCAGACAGGCAGCAGAAAATAAACAGGCACTTGCATACCCTGCAGAGAATCGCAGATTCTCATAATTTGGCAGTTTTCATGACAAACCAGGTAATGGCAAACCCTGCCATATTTTTTGGGAATCCGACGCAGGCAATCGGCGGGCATATTGTTGGACATGCGGCAACATACAGAGTTTATCTGAGAAAATCCAAGGGCGAGAAAAGAATAGCAAGGCTTATAGACAGCCCGCATCTTCCAGAGGGAGAAGCCGTCTTTACAGTAACCCTCGATGGCATTAAAGACGAAGCGTAAATCCTAATGATAAACTATTTGCTTGCTATAATTGCAATTGCCGGAACTGCAATTGGCACATATACTGACATCAAAACAAGGCTTGTTCCAGACTGGACTTCTTATTTTATGCTTGCTGCAGGGCTTGGTGGCAATGCAATCTTGTCTTTGCTGTCGAACTCTTTTTGGCCGATTCTCTATTCTGCAGCCGGGGCCGGTGCTTTCTTCGCAGCAGGCTATCTGCTTTACAGGGTGGGGGTGTGGGGTGGCGGGGATGCAAAATTATTGCCTGCTTTAGGCTCACTTCTGGCATACTCAACAAAAATTGCTATTTGGCCTTTTCTGGTCAGCTTTTGGCTGAATCTTTTGATATTAGGGGCAATATTTGGAGTTTTAGGGATGTTATTTTTGTTTCTGAAAAACAGGGCAAAAACAACAAGCGAACTTAAGTCTTTAATTAATGAATTCAAACTGCCTTTTTATTCGACAATTTTTGCTGCTGCCTTGCTGGGAGTTGCAACAATTTTTGAAAAAGTTGCAATATTTGGTTTTGTCATAGCAATTCTCGGCCTGCTTCTTTTTGTTTTGAAAGCTACAGAAAGAGCTGCGTTGCATAAAACAATAAAACCCGGCCAGCTTGTTGAAGGCGACTGGATTTTAGATGAGGTTAGAGTTGGCGATTATTGTTACAAGCCAAAAAAAATAGGCGTAGAAAAGGCAGATATCGTGAAAATGGTGGAGTTGGAAAAACTTGGCAAGCTTAAGGACGTGAAAGTCAAGGATGGTATAGCTTATGTGCCCGCTTTTCTTGCAGCTTTGCTTGTAACAATTGGGGGAATTGATATCTTCTTTAAAATTCTGATGTCTTTCTTCTAGGGCAGTCTAGCTTTGACCCTTGGCAATTTTTTCTTGCCCTTTGTCTCAGGTTCTTTTGGAGCTTCTTCAACTTGTTTAGGCGTTTCTTTTTCCCCGCTGGCTAGCTCCTTTGCTTTTGAAATAAGCCTTTTCTGGATTTCATCAAACTGCTCATGCTTGAGTCCAATTGGCGCCCAATTAATCACTATTTTGTCATCCTTGAACCGCGGAATGACATGTATGTGGATGTGTGGAACTGCCTGGCCTGCTAATTCGCCATTGTTCTGCAAAACATTCACGCCTTGAGCACCCAAGGCTTCTATCTGAGCCTGTGTAACTATCTTTACAACTTGCAGCAAACTTGAATTAAGGTCTTCGGGCAATGTTGGTAAAATTTCAAAATGTTCCTTGGGTATGATTAGAACATGGCCTGGATTCGCAGGTTTTATATCCAGAAAAGCCATCACATCTTTACTATCGTAGATTACCTTTGATGGTATTTCGCCCGATGCTATCTTGCAAAAAAGACATTGCTCCATTATCGTATACCTAAGTTTAGCTTTTTAATCATTTGGGAAGCATTACGACTTTCCCGCAGTTGCCGGATTTCATTACGTCAAATCCTTTCTCAAATTCGCTGAGCTTATATTTATGAGTTATGAGTTTTGATAAGTCAACTTTGCCGGAGTTTATCAGCTCGCTGCTAAGCTGCCACGTATCCCAAATTTTTCGGCCGTATATGCCTTTAATCGTAAGGTCTTTCAGGACAAGATATTTCGACCAGTCGATTGTTATTTGTTTTGTCGGCAAACCCAATAAAACTGCTGTGCCCCCTTTTTTAACAGCTTCAAAACCTTGCATTATAGCTGATTCGGCACCGCTCATCTCCAGAAAAACATCAATGCCTTTATTGTCTGTTTCTTCCATTATGCGCGCAATAACCTCTTCATTTTTCCTGTCTATGAAAATATCGATGCCCATCTTCTTTGCAAGTTCTTTATGAATGTCACTTCCCCCAATACCTATTACCATTTCAGCACCAAGTGCTTTTGCAGCACTAATAGCCATTATGCCTATCGGGCCCATGCCAAATATTGCAACTGTTTTATCTTTTACGTGCCCTTCATCAACAGTGTAAACTGCATTTCCAAATGGTTCCTGTAGTGTTCCTACCTCTGGAGAAATTTTTTTGCTTGTTTTCCATGCGCTCTTCGCAGGCGCTACGAGATATTCTGCATAAGTGCCATTTGCTCCGCCCATGCCCAAGCCCAGCATCTTTCTGCAGACATTTGCGTGCCCTGACAAGCACATGTCGCATTTTCCGCAATGAAAATGTGATTCTGGGGTTGCGTGATCTCCAATCTCCCAATCCTTTACCGCCTTGCCGATTTCAACAACTTCGCCAAAGCCTTCATGCCCGATTATCATTGGAGGCTTTATCTTTGAGTCCCAAGGGCTTTCCCAATTGTAAATATGAATGTCTGTGCCGCAAATAGAACAAGCCTTTATTTTCAAAAGCAATTCATCTGCTTTTGGCTTTGGAATAGGCGCATCAATTAAACTTAAGCCGGGGCCGGCTTTTATTTTTGCGATAGCCTGCATCGCCATATTTCCCGCTATAAAAGTTTATATTTAAGCTTATGTCTGCTCAAACAACCATACTAAGATTTACGTCGAACTAAGTTCGACGGCTAGCTAACGCCAACAGTTAGCTATATATTTAACATTAACAGTCTATCAAAATGGAATTTTTCAGAAGGAAGCTCAAAAATGGCATAACGGTCATAATGGAAAAGCGGGCTCTTCCGGTAGTGGCTTTGAGCATAGCAAACCCCCTTGGCGGCGCTCACGAGCCTTCCGAGATAAAAGGAATTGCGCATGTGATAGAACACATGGTGTTTACTGGAACAAAAACTAGAACTAATGAGGAAATTTCAAGCGAGATAGAGAAAAAAGGCGGCATTTTAAACGCATTTACTGCGGATGAGGTAACGAGTTTTTGGTTTAAGCTCCCCAGCAAACACATTCTTTCTGGGCTCGCCATACTAACAGACATACTAAACAACCCGACATTTGGGGAGGAAAAATTTGGGAGAGAGATTAAAGTAATACTGGAAGAAATAAAGATGAACGATGACAATCCTAGAATGTATTGCTTGAAAAAACTTGTTGAAAACCTGTACGAAAAGCCATTTGGCGAGGGTGTCATAGGCACAAAGGAAACTGTTTCTTCGCTTAAGAGAGATTTTGTTGCGAAGTTTTTCAAAGAAGCATACAATCCAAAAAATTTTATTATTGCCGTGGTTGGAGATGCGGATTTTAATGAAGTTTGCGATTATGTTGAAAAGAATTTCAAACCTTCCAAGGCTGCCGCATCCAAAAAAATGCCAATCATCACCAAATGTGCGGATGTTGTAGAAACCAGGCCGGGCATCGACCAGGCGCACCTTTACTTTGGCGTTCACTGCCCTCTTCCTTCATCTAATGATTATTACGCCTTTGAAATTTTAAATACTTATTTGGCGGACGGCATGTCGTCCAAACTATTTTTGGACATACGAGAGAAGCGCGGGCTTGCTTATGCAGTAAAGGGCGAAATAGCGACGGAGAAAGATTATGCCTTTTACGCAATTTATGTGGGCACAGAAAAAAAGGCTGTTGAAGAAGTCAAAAAATTAATACTTGAAGGCTTCAAAAGTGTGCAAGACCTGACGGAGAAAGAGTTTGAAGAGCTCAAGGAAAAATTAATTGGCCTGAGAAAAGTTTCCTCTGAAGAAAGTGAATATGTGATGAGAGAATTGCTTTTTGCAGAGTTGCGGGGCAATGCAGAAGAATATTACAAATACGAAGATCGGATAAGAAACGTTAAACTTGGCGATATCAAGAGGCTGGCAAAAATAAGCAAATACAGCACCGCCGCGCTCATCCCAGAAGGCTAGTCGCCTGCAGATTCTAAACTTTTGCCCTTCAAGCAAGCCACGCAGCTTCCCGTCGCCTTATGGAAATGCAACTTGCAAACAAGCGCTCCGCAGAACTGGCAAGAATCTACTGCAATAGCTCCACAATAAACACACGTTCCTGCTCTTCCTGCATGCGGGCCCACCATATCTGAGAATAAGCAAAGAACTATTTAACTATTGCTAAAATTAATTAGCTGCTTTTTTAGCAATTCCTCAAACTCGTTGCACGTTAATTAATGAGCTTGAGTTATTTTCCATCTCGTGCCGCCATCCGGCTGGTCTTCCAAGATTATGCCTTTCTTTGCTAAATTGGATCTTATCTTGTCTGCGGTCTTGAAATCTTTGTTTTTTCTTGCTGCTTCCCTTTCCCTTATCAAGAGCGCAACTTCTTTCGGCAGCTGGCCTTCTTTTATTTCCTTCAAATTGAATCCTAGAACTTCATCTATGGCATAAAGAGCATCTAATATCCCCTTTGCATTTTTTGCATCAAGTTCGTTACTGTCCAATAATTTGTTTATTCTGCTGATGAATTCAAATATGCGCGCCATTGCACCGGCTACATTGAAATCGTCATCCATGGCACTTTCAAAATTTTTATTTAGCTCTTCAATCAGCAACTTCGTCTTTCTGTTCGGCTTGCCATTTTTGTAATTTTTGAGCCGCAAAACAAATTCTTCAAACTTGTTGCAGGAGTTTTGGGCATTTTCTAGCGCAGCTTTCGAATAATCGATGGGATTTCTATAATGTGTTAGGGCGAAGAAAAACCGCAACACTTGCGGGCTATATTCTTTCAGGGCATCTCGTATAGTGGTGTAATTTCCCAAAGATTTTGACATTTTTTCACCGTTAACTAGAAGAAA
>CAYGXR010000012.1:0-3311 GCA_964354095.1 Candidatus Woesearchaeota archaeon | reverse complement strand
GCTGCCAGGCAGGGCAAAGCCGGCAGCAGAAAAATCCATTATAGAATTTTCAGCAAGGCCCATGAAACCAATCATGACAGAAAACGACAGGGAACTGATAGCAAGATCCAACAGGGCTTTGCAGAACCTGCAGAAGAATCTAGCAGAATTAAAATCAGAATTGGGAAAATAAGATAGAAAAGATTAGGCTTCCGGTTTTGTCAGCTTGAAATTGACTTCATCAATCTTGCTTTTTGCCTCATTCAGCATTGCTGCCCAGCCATCTATGATTTCGCCTTCTCTTACCTTGATTGCTGAAATCCTGTCTAAAGTAGCTTTCAATTCTGCCAGCTTGTTGTCGATTTCAGAAACTGTTCGCATTACATCCTTGTATTTGTCTAATTTTACAAAGACTGTTGCTGCTGGTTTTTCAACTTGCGCTGGCTGCCAGATTGCAGCGGACGCAGGCATGGAAACTTCAGCTATTAGCGGCACGCCAGGCCTCATTTTTTTAGCAGGTCTGGGGGTTTCTTCAGGTTCTGGGAATGGCGGAAGCTCTTCTTCTCCAGGCAAAGGTGGCAGTGGAGGAAGCTCGTCCCCTTCCGGCAAAGACGGCAATTCAGCCTCGTCGGCTGGTTTTTTCTTAAAGAAAGCCATGTATCTACTCCAAAACAGAACTTTTTATATATAATTCACTGTTACATAGTAGATATGCGCTGGTTGCTCGTGTCATTGGTTCTGTTGTTGCTAAATGGCGCTGCAGCTATCCAGATTTCTGAAATTATGTATGACCCTGTCGGCAAGGAGCCTGATGGCGAGTGGCTGGAACTTTACAACAATGAGTCTTCTGCCATAGACTTAACAGGATGGAAAATTGTTGAGCCCAGCGGCCACAACCTTGCCCTAATTGAGGGGAGTTTTATCCTGCCGGCCAACGAATATGCGATAGTTGCCAGAAACTCTACAGTGTTTAAAATGAATTTTCCTACTTATGCAAAAAGTTTGTTGCAAAGTAATTTTTCGTTAAGTAATTCTGGTGAATGGATTGCCTTGAATGATTCATCAGGAAATTTTGTAGAAAATGTAACCTACGCCAATAATCTGGCAAACAATAACAGCAAATCTCTGCAATTTGTAAACGGAAATTGGTGTGAAGGCAATACAACACCAGGCTATGCAAATGCTTGCACAGTTCAAGAACCTCAGCCTGTCTGTGGCAATGGCATTTTGGAGGAAGGCGAAACATCAGACACTTGTTGTGCTGACGCAGGCTGCCCGCAGAACAAAACCTGCGTTTCAAACCAGTGCAAAGATATTGCAAATTCAGGAAATCAAACTAACACAGAAAATGAAACCGCCAATGAAACTGCTCCGCTTTCTATCTCTATTTTGGAGCTTCCAGCAGAGGCGAAGCAAGGCGAAAATTTTACAGCTAAAATCGAGCTGACAAATAATTTCAATGAAACCAAGACTGTTGATATTTACAGTTATGTGTACTCCGGCAGCACGCTGGCAACAGAAGGAGGCTGGACAGGCAACCTGCAGACACTTAACCTGACTGCAGGAAAAAGCACAGTTGTAAATTTAACAAACAATGTAAAATCAGATGCTGTTGTTGGAACATATTCGTTTAAAGTCAGGGCTGTTGTAGACAGCAAGAAGTATGACAAAACTTCCGCAATAGAAATTCTGGAAAATAGTAATTTGAATGACACAACTGCTGTAATCTCTCAAACGCAGGAAAAACCAAACCAAAGCAAGGCTTCAGGCATCAACAGCAATTACACAACAGAAGCTGCTGCAGGAACTTCTGCCTGGAGCTCTGGCAGCACGACAATAGGACTGGCTTTCTGGCTGTTCACCGCAGTCTTGCTGATATTTGTAGTCTTGCTGCTTCTGATGCTGCTGCGAAAGCAGAATCCTTAAAAGACATAGCCTAAAATAAAAATCATGGCTGAAGAACATAAATGGCTCAAGACTAGATTGATTGTTGAGGTAGCTGGCTTTCCAAAAGAGCACATCGAACATACAATTGTCCTGCTCGGGGAAAAATTTGCAGAAAACAATTCTAGCGTCAAAGTTACAAAAAGGATGGTGCGAGAGCCCCAGCAAATCAAGGACTCAAAAATCTGGTCAGGATTTGTAGAATTTCACTGCGAAATCAAGGATGTTTCAACTCTGATTGGCCTGATTTTTGATTACATGCCATCTTCAGTCGAGATTTTAGAACCTGAAACTGTAACCGAAGACACGCCAGACCTGAACGGCATTCTTAATGACCTGGCGGCAAGGCTGCATCAGTATGATGCAACCATTAAAACAATGAAGGCGCAAACAACAGTTTTAGGGAGAGAGCTTGCCAAGGAACTAGAGAAGAAAGGCAAATCTCAATAAGTCAGCTTGTTACTTAGCTTGAGAAAATCAAAATCCACTAAGTAACCAATACAAGCTTTACTTTTTCTTTCAGTTCTGGGCTGGCCCAGGTGCAGAAGTCCTTCATGCTAACATTCCCAAGTTCATTGCACCTTACCTGCACGATTCCTGCTGAAGTGTCAGCAGTGCAGTAAGCCGGCTTTTCCACAGTAACCTGGCTGAATCCCTTTGTGTAGCCGTATTCGTTGCCGATGAAAAGTCCAAGCACTAATGCAAGGCCTACGCCCAAAAGGGCGATTCCGAGCAGCTTGCCCAGCTGTATTTCATACTTTACTTCAACTGTTTTCTTTTGTAATTCAGGCATTTCCATTTTTAGTACTATCCTCTTTCTGAGCGTTATCTTTTTGAGGCTTGCTCCACTTGATGACAATCTTTGATCCAAGGAATTTCATAACATTGAAGCGGTCAACTTCGTATTTTGTTTCCTTGCCTTCACCCTCTCTTTTTATAAGACCCTGCTCCTCTAAGGATTTGATTTGTTTTGAGGTGAAGCTCTTATCGGTATTCAGCATTCGCGATAGCTCCTTGTTTTTGTTCTTGCCAAGCATGATTGCAGTAATAATTCTCATGTTTTTCAGAAGATTTTGTGCTTCTCTTTTGCCAATGTCTTTTTCCAATTCTTCCAGAGGCTTGTCGAGAAGCTCCTGTGCAGTCAGCGTTGCGGGCTTATTTCCAAGTTCGCTATAGGCTATTATTGCAGGCACATGCTCTGAAAGGACTTCATAGCCTTCTAAGTTAGGCGTTTCTTCAATAGAAGTGACTCGTTGCGTTTGCATTACAAGAGGCAGGCTCTTGGGTTTCTTCACAAGCTTAGCCTTTACCTTAATTTTCTTTGTTTTAGTCTTCGTAATGGCTGCAGAGCTGGCAGAATTTTCAACTAATGATTTTTCCAGATTTCT
>CAYGXR010000011.1:0-4267 GCA_964354095.1 Candidatus Woesearchaeota archaeon | reverse complement strand
TTTTGTAGACCCAACACCTGGAAATAGCGCAACTATTTCAGTAAATTCATTTACAATTAATGCTACAGTTACAGATACACAGAGCAACATAGGCACTTGCATCCTGGAGTTCAATGGTGTTAACGAAACTATGACCATGATTGGCGCAGGAACTTCTGTATATTGCAATACAACAAAAGGAAATCTTTCCGAAGGCAGCTATACATACAAAGTTTATGCAAATGACACTGCTGGCAACATGAACGTATCCGAAACAAGAATTGTGACCTATGCAATTCCAGTTGGCCAGGCGCCGCCACCTCAAGGCGGGCAGGGCGCAACAGTGCAATATACAACAGTTAATCAACTGCCAATAAATGGACAAGACTTTACTTTAGGTTTTGGAGATGGTGTTAATTTCCAGATAAATGGAAGCGGGCACACGGTTAGGTTCGCAGAATCGCTTCCTGGTGCCGCCGCATTTGACATATCGTCTTCCCCGATTAGAGTCACGTTAGCAGTAGGCGAAGCTAAAAAATTCGACCTAAATGGTAACGGAATTTCTGATTTGGAGCTTACATTGCTTTCAAAAAGCGATAATTCAGTTGAAATAAACTTAAAGCCGTTGGTAGAAGTTATTGCGCCAGCTCCAGCACCAGTACCAACGCCAATAATTCCAGCACCTGTGGTACAGCCGCCAGCTCCTGTGCAAAAGGCAGCAGCATTTTCAACCATGAATATGCTATTGATATTTGTGCTGGCAGTTGTTCTGGCAGGCATAGCAATTTCCAGGCTAAAGAAAAAGCCTGCAGTGCCTGCACCAGCAGCTGCACTGGAAGGTTATATTTCGAGAGAGCTGGGGCGCGGGCATGGTGAAGAGCACATCAAGCAGAGATTATTGAATGCAGGCTGGAAAGCAGCAACAATAGATGAGGCTCTGGAAAAAGTCAAAAAGCTATAGAAGCTTTCTGATTTTTAGTTTTAGTATTTAAATAGAGGCGCAGTAAGCTGATTTTAAAAGACTGAGGTAAACCCTTAATGTTCAGAAAGCTTAAACTTGCAAGCGAAAAACTTCTGCAGACTCTGAGAGATTTCATAAACAAAAACACTTATAAATCGTTTCATAGAGGCTAAAATATGGCAGCAACAGGAAAGGAAATTGAGCATGCAGAAAATGTGCAGAAATTGATGCTTAATCAGAAAAACATCAGGAATATCGGCATTGTAGCTCATATTCATCACGGCAAGACAACCCTAACAGACAACCTGGCGGCAGAAGCGGGCATGATGTCCAAGGAGCTTGTTGGGGAACGCATGTTGACGTGGATTGACAAGCAGGAACATGAACGATTAATGACAATTTATGGCGCAACTGTAACAATGGCGCACGTTTACAAAAAAGAAGACTATCTGATTAATCTATTGGATACTCCTGGCCATGTGGATTTTGGCGCTGATGTCACCCAAGCCCTGCGTGCTGTAGATGGCGCTGTTGTAATGGCCTGCGCTGTTGAAGGAATGATGCCCCAAACAGAAACAGTTCTGTTCCAGGCATTAAATGAAAGGGTCAAGCCAATCCTTTTTATCAACAAGGTTGACCGTGCAATCAAGGAACTGAAATTAACACCAGATCAGCTGCTTAAGAGGCTTACAGATTTAGTAAATGAAATCAACCAGTTCATTTTGAAAAATGTTGAGCCGGAGTTCAAGGATAGATGGATGCTTTCTGTTGAAAAAGGCACAGTTGCCTTTGGTTCAGCTTTAAGGAAATGGGCAATTTCATTGCCTGCAATGAAGAAATTTGGAATTACATTCAAAGATATTATTGACATGTGCTCGCAGGACAGGGATGAAGAGCTTGCAAAAAAAGCACCATTGCATGTTGTTGTTCTGGACATGGTAGGCGAACATCTGCCATCTCCGCTTGAAGCACAAAAATATAGAATTCCTAGATTATGGCACGGTGAAGCAGAGTCTGAAGTCGGGAAAAGCCTGCTGAGCTGCAACCCGAAAGGCCAGCTTGCAGCAGGAATCACGAAAGTTGTTTATGACCCCCATGCTGGAATGATTTCAACAGTTAGAATCTTTTCCGGAAAAATAGAGGAAGGCGAGATTTTATCCCTGGTAAAGGCAAAAAGAGATGCGAAAGTCCAGCAATTAAGCACTTTCATTGCATCAAGAAGGATTCCAATACAAACTGCAATTGCTGGAAATGTTGTAGGCATTGTCGGCATGACAGATGCTGCAGTGGGCGAGACACTAACTGACATTGGAGCAGAGCTTGAACCATTTGAATCTATAAAACACATTTTCGAGCCTGTTGTTACAAAGGCAATTGAGCCAAAAAATCCGCAGGATTTGCCAAAATTGATTGAAATTTTGAAAATTTTGGCTGCTGAAGACCCAACTCTCAAGATTAAAATCAGCCCCGACACGGGCGAAACTTTAGTGTCGGGACTTGGAGAACTGCATCTTGACGCAAAAGTTGAAAGGAAAATCAGGGAAAAAGGCCTTGATATTATTGTATCTCCGCCTGTTGTAGTCTATACAGAGACTGTTGCCAAGGCATCAGACGAAGTTGAAGGAAAATCCCCGAACAGGCACAATAAATTGTATGTCAAAGTCGAGCCTTTGGAAGAAAGCGTGTATAAAGCAATCAAGTCAGGCAAGATTCCTGAAGGCAAGATAAAGAAAGTCAAGAAAGACATAATTGATGGTTTATCGGAAGCTGGCATGGACCGCGACCAGGCAAAGCAGGTTGTCCAGATTTATGGCGGCAATGTTTTGGTAGAAGCAACAAGAGGCATAGTGCACATTGGCGAAATCCTGGAGATGGTTATGGAAGCTTTCCAGGAAGTAGTAGACCAGGGACCAATGGCTAGGGAACCTTGTTATGGCATGAAAGTTCTTTTGCTTGATGCAAAACTGCATGAAGATGCCATTCACAGAGGCCCTGGACAGATGATTCCCTGTGCGCGGCAAGCGATATTCAATGCAATGCTGACTGCAGGAGATGTCTTGTACGAGCCTGTGCAGACAACTAGAATTGACACACCATCTGAATACCTATCCGAAGCTTCAAAACTAGTAGGCGGCCGCCGTGGCCTTGTGATGGACACAACACAGCAAGGAACTCGTTATGTTATCATAGCCGATATCCCTGTTTCAGAGATGTTTGGCTTTGAGACTGCCTTGAAATCTGCAACAGCTGGCCGTGGCTTCCAGTCCTTAATTGATGTTAATTACAAGAAGCTGCCATCAGATCTGCAGCTGGCAACAATACAGAAAATCAGGCAGAGAAAAGGCTTGTCAAAAGAATTGCCTAAACCTATATTTGACTAGTGTTAAGCCTTAATGCGGAAAAAAGCCAAACTTGCCAAATGCTGTTTTTGGAAAACTTTCATGAACTCTTAGGGATTTCCTTGGCGAAAGGCTTAAAAAAGCTAGTCCCGAGTCCACTTGTGATTAAAGATGGCAAGAGGAAAACCCCACATAAACCTTGTAGTTATTGGTCATGTAGACCATGGAAAATCGACCACTGTAGGCCGAATTCTCTATAATACTGGCAAGCTTACTGAAAAGCAGCTGGGCGATTTGAAAAAGCTGGCTGCAGAGTTCGGCAAAGTCGGTTTTGAGTTTGCTTTTGTAATGGATAAAGTCAAGGAAGAACGTGAACGTGGTGTAACAATAGATTTGTCATATCAGGAATTTGAAACGCCTAAATATTACTTTACAATTATAGACGCACCAGGCCACAAGGACTTTGTCAAAAACATGATTACTGGAACATCGCAGGCAGATGCCGCGGTTCTTGTTGTTTCTGCAAACCCTGGTGAAGGCGTTATGGAGCAGACAAAAGAACACGTGTTCCTTGCAAAAACACTTGGCGTCCAGCAATTAATTGTTGCTTTGAACAAGATGGACATGGCCAAATACGAGGAAAAAAGATACACCGAAGTCAAAGCAGACATTGAAAAACTGCTTAAGACAATCGGCTTCGATGTAACAAAAGTTCCGATTATTCCAATATCCGCACAGTTTGGCGAGAACATAGACAAGCCAACGGCACAAATGCCCTGGTACAAGGGCCCGACCTTGCTGGCAGCTTTTGACTTGCTGGCACCTCCGGTAAAACCAACAAATTTGCCTTTGAGGATGCCAATACAGGATGTTTACACAATAACAGGCATTGGAACAGTTCCTGTTGGAAGAATTGAAACCGGAATTATGAAAGTAAATGACAAGATAATTGTAATGCCTTCTGGCAAGTTAGGTGAGGTAAAATCTA
>CAYGXR010000010.1:0-3534 GCA_964354095.1 Candidatus Woesearchaeota archaeon | reverse complement strand
AATTATTCATACCTCAGCGCATCTGCAGGCTTGAGTTTTGATGCCTGCCTTGCTGGCAATAAGCCTGCTATTGCTCCCAAGCCAAATGAAAATAGCAAGCCTCCCGCGATTAAAGTTGGCGTGATTGCTGCTTTAACCATTGAATAGCCAGCATACTGTGCATAATATTCTGCTCCTTTTGCCATGCCTAATCCAAGAAGAACTCCAATTATCCCGCCTATCAATCCTAAAAGGCCAGATTCTATTAGGAAAATTAAAAGAACATGCGAATTCTTAGCGCCAGTAGCTTTCATAACACCAATCTGCCGAGTCCGTTCAATAACGGAAGTATACATGGTGTTCATAATACCAACACCGCCAACTAGCAAGGCAATAGATGCAATTCCAACTAGAATTGCCTGAATAATTCCAAAAATTGTATTAAAACTAGCCATTAACTGTTCAGTTGTTTGCACTTGAAATGTTTCTTCACCTTTTTTCTCATCACGGCTTTTTCTCAGCTCGCGCTTTATATTTTCAGCAACAACGCTCGTATTGTATCCGCTTTTGACTTGTAAATAAATAGCCGAAATGTCAGTCGATTCGTTGAAAATTTCACGCGCAGCTTCAATAGGAACATAAATTTGCGAATCATCCATACGGTTGCCTATTTTTTTAATCAAACCGACAACCTGGAAATCTTTTCCACCGATTTCTAATTTATTTCTCAAGTTTACAGGCTTTTTGAAGAAATCATCATTCCAAACAACATAGCCGATAGTTGTTTCGTACATGTCATTTTTATCAAGACTGCGTCCTTTTTCTGGCTCAAAGCCTTGCATATCTTCAATGATTTTGGCAGTATCGTCAGTCGGCAGGCCTACAACTAAGCCTGTTTTGGTTTCACCACGGGATTTTATTTTGATTGATTGATACAGCATCTCTGCAGCAATATCAACACCTGGCGTTTTTCGGATAGCATCTAAATCGTCTTTGGTCAAAGCGCCGCCAAAGGCGCCAAACATTTCTCCGCCAGGCATAACAATTAGTTTGTTTGTGCCAAGGCGCTGAAATTGTTCAGAAATTGCAGACTGCATGCCCTGACCAATTGAAATTAAGGAAACAACGGCAGCAACACCTATGACAATTCCAATTACAGTTAGCCAGCTTCTGAGCTTCCTGTGCCGAATGCTGACTATTGCGAATTTGAAAAAGTCTTTAATCATTATGAAGTCTTTTTCTTGTAATATCTATAAGCCAAGAATATTACTGCAAGGCCTATGATAATGTAGAGAATTTGCTTCATCCTAGCAGTGCTATCTGGCACTAATTGCATCCCCACTAAATCGCTTTTTGAATATACTCTTAATTCAATATTTGTCGTTTCTGAATACTCCTTATCGTTAGCGTCAGAGTACTCAACCAAAACTGGAAGCTTTATTGTTTCACTTTCGTTAACAGCAACATTTCCCCTTATGAAAATAGTATAATCTACCGTTTGGATATCGTCTGAGTCCAATGCGCCGATGTACATCCTTGCCGGCGAGATAATCTCATAATTTTCGCCTGAGAGCAGTTCCATAGCTAAGAATTTTGTATTCAGAATCCCTCGGTTTACAACATGAATCGTTACTGTTCCCTTTGTGCCTGAACTAAAAGTGCTCGAATCTTCCAAACCGACTTCAACCCTCGGTGTTCCGCCAGTCGCTACAGAAACTGTAAACGGCGTTTGTGAAAAAGCTGTGCAGTTAGAATCTAGACAAAGTTTTAGGTAAACTGTATAATCATCAGATATTGCGTTTTTGTCGACAAACAGATGGTATTCCAGCAAAACTGGTTCCTGTGCGCCTAAAGTGCTGAAATATCTTGTTGCGTCTTCACCTGGCTTGAAAGAAAACGGATAGCTGAGTTCCAGCTTAAATGACGCATCTTTTATCTCATCGCCGCCCCCGTTTTCAGCTTTCAGGTAAAGTGTCATGTAATTGCCTGGTTTTGCAGGCGAAGGGTCATAATTTGTCAAGGCAACTTTCACGCCAATGCCTCCAGTGGCTATGTTGACAGCTGCATAAGATGCGGGAAGCAATGCCAGCATCAGAATTATAACAATTGCTAGTGAAAGTTTGTTAGTGGCCATGTTTTTTCGCGTATTCCCTGCCGTGCTTGTCGTGTTCTGCCGCGTATTCTTTATGTAAATGACGGTCTTTAATAAGTTTGCCATCTCTCAGGACGAGTTTTCTGTGGGAGTAATTTGCGATATCTGCATCATGCGTGATTACAATAATAGTTTTCTTTTCTTTTTCGTGCAAATCAACAAGAATTTCCATAATTTTTTCGCCAGTTTTAGAATCCAAATTGCCGGTTGGCTCATCAGCAAGGATTATTTCAGGATCATTTGCCAGAGCTCTAGCAATAGCAACACGCTGCTGCTCTCCGCCAGATAATTCTGAAGGCCTGTGGTTCATTCGGTTCTCCAAGCCAACAAGTTTCAGAAGTTCTTTGGCTCTGGCTACCTTCCTTACCTCAGGAACACCCTGGAAAATCATAGGCAGTTCAACATTTTCCAGTGCGGTTAGGCTCGGAATCAGGTTAAACTGCTGGAAAATGAAGCCAATCTTCTGACCTCGGATTTTAGCTAAGTCACTTTCAGACATTTTTGCAATGTTCTTTCCATCTAAGAAGATAGCGCCCTTGGTTGGAACATCCAGGCAGCCAATTATATTCATCGCAGTGCTTTTTCCAGAGCCTGATGGCCCCATAATCGCAACAAAATCATCTTTCTTGACTTCAAAATCAAGGCCCCTCAATGCTGGAACCTGAACACGCCCCATCTGGTATATTTTCCAGACATCGCGAACATCAATAATAGTCTTAGCGGCCATGCCTGATTATAATGGTTAGAATACTTTTTAAACCTGCATTTTGCCTTTACCCCGAATGCAAGCTGAAAACAGCGATTTTCAGCTGCACAATCAAACGGAGTTTGATGTGAATGGCTCAAGATAAGATACGAATGCCGATGACCGAAGCAGGACTGGTAAGATATAGCGAGGAGACTAAAAGTAAATTCATAGTATCGCCTACCTTTGTTATTGGACTATGTGCTGCAATAATAATAATTGCAGTTGCAATGCGAGTAATATTCAAATAAATGGAAAAATACGAAGAATTGCTGGAATTTGCTTACAAGAAACTGCCTGCTGAAGCTGGCAAGGCAGAGGCTGTCAGGCTGGAAATTCCTGAAATTAAAGGCTCGCTTTCCGGAAACAAGACAATAATATCAAATCTTGATGCTATTTCTAAAGCTGTCCGGCGTGACATTAATCACGTTCTCAAATTTCTGCTTAGGGAGCTGGCAACAACAGGAATAATGAAAGGCACTGAAGCAATCTTTGTGGGAAAATTCAGGCCTGATGTGCTGACTGAAAAGATAACAAAATATGTCAAAGAATTTGTCTTGTGTTATCAATGCGGCAAGCCAGATACGCATTTAGAGAAGGCGGCTTCTGCAACATTATTAATTTGCGAGGCTTGTGGCGCAAGGGAAAGCGTAAGGAC
>CAYGXR010000009.1:0-1988 GCA_964354095.1 Candidatus Woesearchaeota archaeon | reverse complement strand
AAAAGATCCATATGAAGTTTTGAAGTATCCGCTGTCAACAGAAAAAGCAGTAAGGCAGATGGAAGCAGAAAACAAACTTATCTTCATAGTTGATACAAGAGCAACTAAAACAGCGATAAAATGGGCAATTGAAAAGGCATTCAATGTAAAGGTTGTAGCGGTAAATACTTTAATATTAAGAACAGGCGAAAAGAAAGCTTACATAAAGCTCAAGCCGGAAACGCCTGCTGTTGATGTTACAACAGCTTTGGGGCTGACTTAAAATGAAACTACTCAAAAAAATATTCGGAAAGAAACCTGAACCAGAATGGAAGCAATTTGAAAAATTAGAGAAAGAAGGGTTAGTTGAAAAGCTCCCATTTGAGTCAGCAATGACGGTAGCCCTAGCAGAAACTCGTCGCGATTGTGATGATGATTCAGCAGAAATCAAATATATTTTACCGACTGCAGTATTCAAAGGACGCGCCGTAGTTTACCACTTAAAACAGCCAGTTAATAGTTTGAGAGCAGGCGAGTATGCTTTCATTTTAACAAAAGAAGCAGAAAAAATAGCAGCAGGATAAATGGGAAAACGACTGATAACACAGGCTCGCGGAAAAGGTGGTCCTGGATATAGAGCCAGCTCTCATAATTGGTATGGCACCATAACATATCCTGCGCCATCTGAAAATGCAATCCGCGGCGAGGTGCTTGATATTGTCCATTCAGCAGGGCATTCTGCCCCGCTTGCTATAATAAAATTTGAAGATGGAGATGAAGTTTTGATATCAGCTCCGCTAGGGCTGCAAAAGGGCGAAATCATCTGGAGCGGCCCTGGCTCTCCGGCAAATCTAGGGTGCATAATCCCAATAGGAGACGTTCCTTCAGGATATCCTCTTTGCAATCTGGAAAGAATTCCATTTAATGGCCCTGAATTAGTCAGGACTTCAGGCTCTTCTGCAGCTGTTGTTGGAAAAGAAGCAGGAAAAGTTCTGGTCAAGCTGCCATCCAGGCACACAATCTTATTAGATCCTAGATGCAGAGCCACAATCGGAACATTAGCCGGCGGAGGCCGCACTGAAAAGCCGTGGGTAAAAGCCGGCAAGAAATGGCTTGCATTAAAAGCAAGAGGCGGAAAAATATTTCCAAGAGTATCAGGAGTTGCACAGAATTCTGTCGATCATCCATTCGGTGGATCTCACAGACGTTCACTTGGCGTGCCGACAACAACACGTAGTTGGGGAATACCACCTGGAAGAAAAGTCGGACAGTTGGGAGCAAGAAGAACAGGAAGGTCTAAGCGATAATGGCAAAAATATTTACGTACAGGGGAAAAACTGCTGAAGAATTAACACTTTTAGATATAAATGCAGTTGCTGCACTGATGCCGGCTAGAACAAGAAGGCACATTAAACGCGGCTTTACAGAACAGGAGAAAAAATTAATGGAAAAAATCCAGGCTGCAAAAGCAGGCAAATACAAGAAGCCAATTGAAACGCACTGCAGAGAGTTGCCGATACTGCCAGTAATGTTTAATCTTACAATTAAAGTGTATAACGGGAAAGAATTTGTTCCGGTCATAGTAACACCTGAAATGATGGGCTTCAGGTTGGGAGATTTTGCCTTTACAATTAAAGAAGTCAAACACGGAGGTCCAGGAATCGGAGCTACTCGTGGTTCCAAGTTCCTGTCTGTCAAGTAAATAACATGATGCGCTACAGCTTCCAAAATTTTGATGCAAAAACGATGGTAAAAGTTGCAGGCAGAAACCTGCAATTCTCGCATAAAGCTGGCTACGAGCTTGCAGCCTTCATCAGGAACAAAAATGTAGATTCTGCAATAAAGACTTTGGAAAAAGTTGCAGAGCTGAAGCAGGTTGTTCCATACAAAAGATACAACAGGGATGTTGCGCCAAAAGCAGGCGTCGGTCCTGGGCGGTATCCTGTAAAAGCAGCTCTCTCAGTAATTAAATTGCTAAAAAATATTAAAGGAGCCGCAAGGTCAAAAGG
>CAYGXR010000008.1:0-2541 GCA_964354095.1 Candidatus Woesearchaeota archaeon | reverse complement strand
TGATGGTCTAAAATCAATATCTTTGAATTTTTGGCCAGATTCAAAAGGTAATCTTTTTCCTGGTCGACAGCCAAATCCACAAAAATTATTGTTTTGGAATGCAAGTTCAGCTTTGCAACAACGCCCGGAGAAGCAAATTTCGCTTTCGGCATAGAGCCAAAAAGCTTCTGGAATGTTCTCAGCATGATTGCGGCCGCAGCAATGCCATCCCCGCAGCCCCCATGATATACAACAGTAGTTTCTTTGGGATTGCAATGCTTAATGAAGTCTGCAGCAAGGTTTAACATATTCGTAGGGTTATTTTTTGACTATAAAAGAATGCTCCCGGCGAGATTTGAACTCGCGTGGCATACGTTTACCTTATGCCATCTCGCGCCGACGGCTGTCCTCAGCACTTTCGTGCTTCGAAAGGCCATCATCCTATCGGTTCTTCATTAACCTATGAAGACTGACCGGGCTAGACGACGGGAGCGTATTGTTGCTTGTTAAAATTGGTTTAAAAGTGTTATGAAGTGGGCCAGCGAGGATTTGAACCTCGGACCTGCCGTGGTCTCAGCTTGGCTCTCTAACGAGAGTCGTCGTATAAGACGGCCGCTGTCGGTCAAAGCTCTTGCGTTTGCGAGAGCTTCATCCACCGGACTAAGCTACTGGCCCGTAAATAAAGCCTTAGAAATCTATTCATAAAGGTTACTCTTTAGTCCAACTACTCTTTATTTTTAATTTTAGTTGGCAGTTCACTTAATAGTTATAAGATATGTATTTATGATTAAAATATGTATTAACCATATGAAAATCTCGATACTAGAGCTCGTTCCTGAAGGTTGGATTATTAAAGATCTTGGTGAATTTATTGAAGTCACTTATAAAAATCTGCGAGGAAATAAAAATTTTAAAGTTATTCCTGTTCGATTTCCAAAATTTATTAAAATAGATGTGGAATTTGTAGAAGGTCTGGCTTTATATCTGGGAGATGGTAGTTTCCCTAAAAATAAGTTCCATCTGAATTTTACTAACAAAGATAAAGACTTAGTTAAGTTTATGTGGCTATTTTTCAAAAACAGATTTGGCCTAAGATTACAAGATGTAAGTTTTGCACTACAATATAAAGTTCATAATCCGGATATCAAAAAAGATTGGGCCAATTTTCTAAGTGTACCTAAAAGTAAATTTACTATAAGATATTCTGTTAGGCATAGGTGCGAAACCATGCAACTCCAAATCAATCGGGCAGTCTTCCGGCAAGTTTTCGAAGCATTATGCAAAAAAGTGCTAAACACTAATTTTCTAAAACCAGAAGATTTGAGGCGCGCATTCCTAAGAGGACTATTTGCAGCAGAAGGTAATGTAGGAATTGCTAAAGATTCGCCAAAACCATACATCAATTGTGTTGGTTATCATCTTTCGCTATATGAAAATAAATTGACTGAATTAGTGGCTAAGGCATTAACTTTAGAGAATACAAAATACAAAATCCTCAAAAACGAAAAAGACCACTCGACTAAAATTTTAGTATTTGGTTGGGATAACTATTGGAAATTGTGGAGTGCAAGAATTTTTGATATTTGTGAAAGGAAAAAAATTATATTTAATGATGTTGCTAAGAATCTAGAAGTGAATTGCACCTTAAGAAAAGACTTTCGAAAAAAACTCTTTTCTAAAACAAACCTTACACAAAAAGAGTTAGCTAAATTGCTAAATTCGTGGCAGGGCAATGTCTGCAAAATAGCAAAGGGGGAGCTAGGCATTTCGGCAGACAGGCTATTAATCTTGGCGAAACTAAATAAAATAGATTTAAAGCAAGTTGAAGAAAACATCGAAAGTGTAATGGTTGGCAGACTAACTCCCATAAATGACTTAGAATTTATGCGCACGATTTTTAATTTAAAGGCGAATCTAGTCTAGCCAGGCTTTATTTTTGATTTTGGTTGGTAGGTATACTTTAGCAGTAAAGTCAATAGATTTGGCTACTAATGCATCGGATTCTATAGTGTAACCAAATTTCTCTAATTTAGTTAACTCTTCTTGCCAGTCTTTGGATTTAAACCAGTCATAGGCCTTGACTTCCTTGATACGCTTTAGGTCATCATCATGCATTTTAATCAGGGCAGTCTTTGGCAGCTTGAATTTTACATAATCATCAACATTGAAGCCGATATATTTTGCTGATGGTGCTGCAGCTTTCTCTGAGAAGAATGCTAAATTAATGGAACCTTGCTTGTAAACTGAATAGATATATGCGCCGTAAATATCCATGTCACAAAATACGTAAATAGGTAACTTGAGTTCTTTTTCAAATCTTGCCACCAGCCTTCTTTCAGCACGGGCTGGCTGGCCTTTTCCAGTCATCAAAATGCAGTTGTTCTTTTCCCAATATCTTTGCTGGTTTAGCAAGTTCCAGACTGCATATTTTTCAACAACTAAGATGTAATCTGCTGTGCATTTCTTGAATTTGAAATTCTCAGGCTCTACAGAAGCTGGAACTGCTCCGCCTGCAGCTCCCATTTTAGTATAATCAATTATATCTCCGGAAACAGTATCCTC
>CAYGXR010000007.1:0-4001 GCA_964354095.1 Candidatus Woesearchaeota archaeon | reverse complement strand
AATGGCCATGGCTAAAAGCACAGCTTACTTTATGATGTTCATTGCTGTTGTAATCGCCCTGTCATTGATGATGGGCACGCGGCAGGCACAGACAGGCTTCTCCACCTTGGAATGCTATTATCCCTCAATAGATATCGATGGCTATTTCAGCGACTGGAATAGCATCCTCAGCAACATGTCATATTCTCATCTTATTTATGACGGGCCCTGGGCAAACCTTACAGATATGGACAGCCCTGCTTGGGATTACCGGGATTTGACAAGATTTGCATTTGCACAGGACAATTATTACTTGTATTTTTATTTTGAGCGTGTTTCCGGGCAGGCAGCAACTGACTTTTATGTTTACATTGATTCAGACAACGATGGCTTGATGGAAACAGGGGAACCGCTTGCACATTTTAGTGTGGGTGGATGCAGCCATTATGGCTTCGGGCTTCCAGATTCCGAAAACTTCACGGCTGAATGCGATGCTATGGGCATCGAAGACCCTGATTTCAACATTACCTGCGGCGGATGCGACAGGTACTATTATGTAAGTTACATGACTTATGTCGCGCTAAATCCGGGCGGGGATGACATAACAAATTGCGGCGATGGCTGCACGATGCCGGGCTCCGAGCACAATGCCTTGATGAACAAGGAGCGGCTTAGAGGCGGGAGCAGCGACGACAAGAGATTTGAGACGCGTTTCAAGAAGAGCTGGGCCGGCATTACAAGTACAAATTTCAAGTTCCACATTTCCAGCTCTCTTGGGAAAAACCTTCCGCACCAGGTTGTTGACAACATGGACCCCTGCCCGATTAGGGACAAGATCCCGCCAGTCATCAACTGGATTAACGCGACCCCAAACCCGGCAATGGTCGGGCAAATAATAGGCTTCTCGGCAAATGTCACTGACGATGTTAAGGTAAGCACAGTCCTGATTGAAATAAATGGCACAAATTACACAATGACTACAAACTGCAGCGGCGTAGGCATTTGGGGCATCTCTTGTTTTGATAAAGATTCTGACGGCGACGGCATTTACGATTATTATGACAATTGCCCAAACACTTACAACCCTGACCAGAAAGACACTGACGGCGATGGCATTGGGGACGCCTGCGATAATTACAGGAAAAATATCTGGTGCTATCGGTGGAACGCGACAACCGCAGGCAATTACAATTATACAATTTGCGCAAATGACACATCAAATAACTGGGCATGCAAGAGCGGGAACTTTACTGTGTGGATGCCCGGGCTCGCGATTGCATTGTCATCAGTCCTTGCAAGCGGCGTTGAATGGAATGTTACAACTTTGCCTGTCTATAACCTTTCAGCAAATGGAAATAATGCTTCTGGAATCACGCAATATTACGTGATTGTAGATGCAATTGGCATGAGTGCAGACCTTTATGTAAAAGCAAACGGCAATCTGGCATCAGCTACAAGTTACATCCCGCTGGCAAATGAAAAATTAAGTTTTAATGTAACAGATAATGCAGTGCCATCAGCAATTAAGAAAAGCCTTACTACAAATTACACAGATAACAAAATCGGCAGCAACATGACAAACACAACAAAAAGCTGGCTGAAATTTTTCCTGGATGTGCCAAGCGGCCAAGCCGCAGGCAATTACAACAACACCCTTTTGTTTAAGGTTGTGCAGGCTGGTTATTCCCCATAGCAGAGATAGAGAAAACTATTTATAATGCCGAACAGTAGTGACAATTAAGGGGGATAACATGGCTAAAGATTTGAAGCTTCCAATAATTGTTTTGTTCTGTGCGCTAGCCGTATTAATTGTGGGCCTCTTGGCGTTTTCGAGCACAACGCAATCGCCTACCGGCGCGGCAACAACACAATCAACAACATCGAGAGTTGCCATTTCTTACTACTTCGCCATATCGCTCTCTGCTAACTTGGCAACGGGTATAGATTTCGGCAACATAACAGTTTTGCCCGCTGTAAACCTAAACGCAACGCATGATTACGACGGCGCAAACAGCACAACGACATTCTGGGTTCTAGAATCGAACGATTCAAACGTAAACATAGACCTTTGCCACAGGGCGCAAGGTCCTTTGACCACTGCAGGTAATGATACAATCGGCCTGGGCAACTACACATGGTCTGACAGCCTGACAAACACAAACAGCTCGCCAGCAGGGCCGCCAGGAAATAACACATTTACGACGTCCTTTGTAAAGGGAAATAATATCAACATTGCTCCAAATGGAAAAGGATACTACAGGTACTGGTTGAACATTCCAATAAGCCAGCCAGCAGGAACATACAACAACACAGTTGAATACAAGGCAGTGTATACAGGAGCGGGCTGCTAGGAGGTAAAATGAAACAATTTTTACTTCCGCTTCTTTTTTCTATTTTGCTCTTTCTCCCATTAGCCGCCGCTGAGAAAGGCGTCGGCATAATGTGGATGACGCAGAGTGAACCAGTTAAGGAAGGACAGATAAACTGCATAAATTACAGCGTCTACAATCCTTTCAGCGAGGATACGAGCATCTACCTGAGTGCAAGCGGCGCACTGCAGCCTTTTGTAATAGACAGCCAGTCAGTGCTTGTT
The DNA here is from genome assembly GCA_964354095.1 of Candidatus Woesearchaeota archaeon. Taxonomy (GTDB): domain Archaea; phylum Nanobdellota; class Nanobdellia; order UBA10117; family UBA10117; genus CAYGXM01. The sequence continues at coordinate 1,429 of CAYGXR010000007.1, read as the reverse complement.
CCGGCAAACACAACACATGACAAGGCAATTCCAATTTCTCTCTGCTTTAATGTACCAAAAGTCTACAAGGAAGACTGCATGATAGGCATTGCCTGCTCAAGAAGTTGCGGCGAGCCCGAAGTCACATATGTTGGTGAGGTAATAGCCGCCATGGCGAAAACCGAGAATGCGATGACTGGCGGGGCAGGCTCTGCAACACAAGCAGCAGCATCAGCGCCACTGACATTGAAAGTAAGCTGCGAGCCAATAGCGCGAAGCTGGACGCCAATAGTTGCCATAATTATTGTTATAGCAATACTGCTTGGCCTGGTTGTAGCAAGAAGAAAAAAGGGCATAGCTAGCGCATAAACTATAACGCTAATTGCTTAGCATTAGCGGAATAGCTAACATAGAAACGTTAGCTATAAATACTTCTTTTCTTTTTACATTTATATGAACAAGCCACTGGCACTGCTAATTGCTGTTATAATTGCACTAATAGGCTTTCAATGCTACCACAGCCTGCCGACAGGGGCAGCAACAGCGCCAAGCACTGTTACAATATATGCCCCGCAGGCTCCTGTAGGACCTGCGGCACCAGCTGGCCCTGCTCCAGCGCTTGCAGCGCCAACAGCTCCGGCAGCTCCTGCAATCCAAATACCTGCACTTGCAAAAGTTTTTTACATAGGAGATTTCGCGCTGAATAACACCTATACTGTGAGCATGGGCGTTGATGAAATCTGGGTTTACACCTTCAGAAACAAAAATTATACATTCGTACTACATTATCTCAGCAAGGATTATGCAGAATTTGATGTTGAACCCACTACGCAACACTTAAAGATGTTTGTGGGCCAGTCTGTCTGGATAGATTCAGACCTGAACGGTTATTCAGATGTCAAGGTAATATTTAACAGCGTGGAGAACGGCAGAGTAAATGTCACGCTGGAGGTTAATTTAGAAAAAGTTTTGTTTGAAACAATAAACAGCCCGGTAGTAGTATTCTCCTTATTTTCTCTGTTCATAATACTGTTAATAGATACGATAATACATCATATTAGAGAAAGAGTTATATTCAAACATTTTAGAAAGCGTGACCGTGATCGTGAACGCGGTGGCGGTTAAAGCAAACATGGCAAGTTACGAACGTAACCTTTAATAATTACGTTCGTAACCTTGAATTGAAGCCACTTGTCATCAAGCCAGCAAAAGACGTATCTGATTTTCTGGGAAAACGTAAGCCCAGAAGTTACCCGTGTTCTGTTAAACAAAAGACTCTTTGGCTATACCGCAAATAGCAAATTTTACATCGGTGCGGTGCAGAAATACGGCTGCCAAAGATTAGGAAAAGGATGCATTTCTGTCCCCGCGTGGAATTTGAAACCTACTATTGATATCTTTGATTCTCTAAATGTTCAATTCAAAGTGAGGGAGGTTGTGGATCTTGGCG
>CAYGXR010000006.1:0-4940 GCA_964354095.1 Candidatus Woesearchaeota archaeon | reverse complement strand
GCTGCCCATTTTAGTCCTCCTCTCCCTTGAATGCGCCTAATTTTCTCTTTGGTTTTTTCTCTTCTTCAGCTTCTTTTTCGCCAGCTTCTTCAATTGCGCCTAATTTTAGCATCTCATCTGTTAGTTTTACTAATTTCTTTTCAACTTCATCCTGCTTTGCTCCTGTTAATGCAGCAATGGCTTCTGCCAATTCTATGGAATAAAGCTTGAACATGTCTGCTTTTTTCTCAGCCAGCTGTTTTCTCTGCTTCTTTCCGACATACAGCTGCAAAGCTCTGCCGCATTCTTGCAGTGCAAGCTTTGCTTCCTTAGTTATTTCGTCATAGTGCGCGATTGCTTCCTTGGATTCTGATGTAAAAGGGGCCCATACGGAAGCCATATGCACTATAATAATTGCCGGGCCAACGGGAATATTGCTGCCAGATTGCTGCAAGCCATAGGATTTCCAGTCAACTGCAGTAATTGCTTCTGTTAAGGCGCAGGCACCTTGCTGGTACAATAAAGGAACACGATTAGCAAAACGGAATATTTTAACAGTCTGGTCTGGAGCCAGTTCTTTGCTGCCATAACCAATTGCAACTTCAATCAAGAAAGGCATTCCTCTGTAAACTGATGGCGTTCTTGTAACAGCATGACTGAACTCTAAATCAAATTCTTCAGTAAGGGATTTTTGCAGAAGTGTGTCTCCTATTGGCACAAGGCAGCTTGTTGTAGGAGACATGACTTTGGCGCCGTGCATCGCTTTCATCAGCTTATCGGCCTGCTCTGTTGTCAGGAATTTTGGCCCTATTTTAGGGTCTAATCCAGCAATTTTCAGTATTTCTTCTGAAGTTCCCGAGCCTACCTTATCAAATTCTGTAATCAGGAATGAATTAATTGTTCTTGCTGATGTTTCTTTCAGCATTCTCAACAACAAACCGAGTTCAATTCCATGAGGATGTGGTTTTATGAATTCTGGCTCTTTTGGCAATTTCTCAGCAATTGCCTTGAACTGCGTTTTCTGGCCTTCGGGATCGATAAAAGTTATTGTGGCGTGCGGGTTTACAATAGCAGTTTCTCGTATATACTCAACAACAGAAGCTTTTTTCTCAACATACTTTGCTTCCATCTCAAGCTCGACACGGGTGCCGTGTTCTTTTTTCCAGTCTATTGTAGATTCTGAGACTATTGTTGGCGTGTTTGTCTTTACATCAATTTTCAGCTCTAAAACAAGTGCTGGCTTGTTTTTTTGCTTTGTAATTACGCGGGCTGGCAGGCCAGTTGTCAATTGCGAATAAAGAACTGCGGCAGAGATGCCAATTCCCTGCTGCCCTCTTGATTGCTTTCCACCGAAAACCTGGAATTTGCTTCCATAAAGCAGCTGTGCAAATGCGCCAGGAGCATCTTTTCTGCCCAGGCCAGGGCCATTATCTTCAACTATAACGCGGAATCTTGTTTCAGAAATTTTCTTGATTTGAACCAAAACTTCGGGAAGTATTTTTGCTGACTCGCAGGCATCCAAACTATTGTCAACAGCCTCTTTTACAGATGTTAGCAAGGCACGGATTGGGTTATCAAAGCCTAACAAATGCCTGTTTTTCTCAAAGAATTCTGCAACACTGATTGCTCTAAGCTCTTCAGACATTATATTCGGCCTCCGTCAACTTGGATTTGGTTTTTCGCTCTAGGAATCTATATACGGTGCTGTGCTTAGCCCCTGTTAAAAACATTTCTATAGCTTGGTGTGCGAGTGTTACTTTTTCGGCGGGACCAATTATAGCAACAGTTTTTCCATAAACTGAGAGGTGTACTCTTGTTAATTTTTCTATAACTCTCCTTGTCTTGCCCTCTTTTCCAATAATGACCCCTCTGACTCTATCCAAAGCCTTGTTTTTTCCAATGTAATCTTCTATGTTAATTAGCTCAAAAGAATTTTCATCTTTCAAAAGCTCCAGAGCAAGTTCTGGATTGAATCCCCTGCCCACTGCCTCGACAATATTTTTTACAATCATGACTTCTAATGCATTATCACCTTCTATTGAAACTACGCCGTCTGCGGAAATTCTTACTTTTGTGCGGCTTTTTTTCTCAATTGCCTTTCTTGTTGCTCCCTTTACTCCGATAAGAACTGCGACTCTTGCTTTCGGGATCACCGTTTCTTCTCTGAACTCCATTTTAGAACTCATTTTTGCCTAATGTTTTCAAATAACCATTTCTTTTTAGCCAATTAGCCTGATTTTCAGTATAAATGAAAATTATGTCACCTTTGGCATCGCCTTCAAACTCCCAGGGCTCAACAATTACAACAAAATCCGGCCTTACCCAAAGTCTCTGGCGCAAATGGCCCGGTACTCTGCAAATACGAGTCTTGCCATCGCTGCAGATAACACGGGATTTGCCAAAACCGAGCCTGGTTTCAACAATTCCAAGCACTTCCCGACCTCTTGGCATCCTTACCCGGGTAATTTCCTCAGGCTGTTGATTTTGATATGGTTTTTTATTATACATTCTAAAAAGAACTTTTGATTTGGCTATAAAAGGCTTTCTTTTCAAAACCGACTTACAGCGCCTCAGCTTGTACTCTTAACCCTATAATCCTTGATTGCTGTCAGGGGTATGTGCAGATATGCCTGCCTTGCGCCCGTGCCACAGCCAGCACATACTATTAGCACCAAATCCTCTGCGCACTCTTTGAAATAACCCCTGATATCTGACATCGCTGTGCCCAAACCAGGAAATTTTTCTCGAAGAGCAAAGTAATCTTTTATTTCAATTGCATACATTGTTGCATTAAATACAACTTCGACAAGCGAATCTTTGGTGGTCTTCCTTATTTTTTCATAGAGCCCGTTAGACATGTTTAGAATTAACTACTAAGGCATATAAAATTTGCTAAATTACTGCTTTAAGCGCCTGTATAAAAGCTCGACATTTCTTCTGCAGGCATAATCGTGATGCCTGAAGCCGCCACCAAAGCTTTTCGGTATGTGCAGCAGCTCATGTATCAGAACTTTTGCCTTTTCTTCATCTGATAATCTGTCATATCTTTCGGAAAGGACTTCAATTGCATAATGCGCTTTTGTATTAAGGGCTTGCTGCCATAACTTGCCTAATGCATAGCACCTTGCAATTGTTCCCCGAGAGCCGGAACCACGGCTCCTAAAACAATGCACGTCATCAAGCTTTACATGATTTAACTGCAGTGATTGCGCAATCTTCTGCAAATTTTCTCTAATGTCCGGCGCGTCTTCGTACTTTATCATTCTGTTCTGGCTGAAATCGTAACTCTGTATTTCGGCCTGTCTTTTGATTTGTCCCAGCTGTATTCTTCATAGCTTTCTTTTGTCGCCAGCTTGATGTGCTTTCTGATTTCTGCTAGGGCTTGCCTCATAATAGCAACTTCTATGAAATAAAAATCAACGCCAGTTCTGACTTCTTCTGCTTTCAAAATATTGCTGGAAAAAGGGGCAATTAATTGGCTTACTTTTGCAAGAAAATCATGCACGTCCTTGTCTGTTCTTAACTGCAGGGTGCCTTCATAGGCTTCGCGTTTCCTTTTTGCATCAACATCGCAAAGCTTGTCTTCAACATAAAGCTCGATTGGCTTAGCAACAGAGAAGCGCTTGCCCTCTAGGTTAAGATTCAGCTGTATAGTACCCTCTTTGCCACGCTGCAGGATTTCAATATCTTCCAGCTCAACACCGGAAGGCAGTTTCAGCTTGTCGATAATTGCCTGAGTCAGGTAAAAATCATGGTCCTCTTCTGCCTTTATCCAGAACCCCTTCAAATTTATAGAGTCGCAGGATGGGCATGCACAAATATTTGCAGATTTGGGCAATCCTATCTTAAGAGTTTTGAAATAGCAGTCTATGCAGGTATTGTTTATTAGCTTGGTTTTCTGATTCCCACATACTGCGCAAAATCTTGTTTTGATGCTCATGACAAGAATTTAAAACTTAAAACGTAATTTAAAGTTATGGTATCGTGCGATGTATGCGGTGAAAGGCCGGCAATGGTTAAAGCCAGAATAGACTCTTCAGTTCTGCAGGTGTGCATGCAATGCGCTTCTTTAGGTAATACAATTGCGAGATTGGATCTGCCGGTTAAGAGCCAAAAAGTTTTACCTGTTATGGAGGCGGAGGAAGCTGAAGAATCTTTGGCTGACGATTATGCGATGAGAATCAGGATTGCAAGGGAATCTGCAAACCTGACTCAGGAAGAATTTGCTCTAAAGCTAAATGTCAGCCTAGCTGTGCTTAAAGCTGCCGAATCAAATAAAAGATTGGACCTGCAGACTGCTAAAAGGATAGAAAAAGCTCTAGGAATTAAGCTGCTATCGCAATAAGTGGCTACATCAAGGCTTCTATTTTTCTAACTATCGGAAATAGAAACACCAGCAAGCCCAGCCAGATTACCATCGCAGAAAGCAGCCATAACAAGGCTGCCGGCTGAAGGCCTGTCAGTGCAAGCATAACGCCGAGGCTGATTATTAGGGAGCCTATAAATGTCAGCAGTATCTCATGCCCGAAGAATTTCACTTTGACTGCAGCTTTAGCTTTGCCTCTTGCTCTTCTCCTTCTTGCCATAAGCTTAACTGAAGATTTGCCATTAAAAAGCTAAGCTACATCTGAAGGGTTAAAACTAGCGCCGACGGCAGGATTTGAACCTGCACACCATTGCTGGCATCCGTTTACCCGAAACCTAGTGGTTTCGTGAATGTCTTTTTCAGACATTTCGAGACGGACGGAATACCGGGTTATCCGACGTCGGCATAAGATAAGTTTTTATTGTTCGTTTTTAAACCTATACACAGGCCACAAATGGTTTATGAAATAGTCGCTGGCAGGTCTGCAAAGCAAAGAGAAGCGCTGGGCTTAACTGGCACAATTCTTTTGGGGAAAAATTACGTGCAGTTTGACAGTACTGTAAGCTTGTCAAATCCTATTTATGTTGATGTTGTT
>CAYGXR010000005.1:0-4044 GCA_964354095.1 Candidatus Woesearchaeota archaeon | reverse complement strand
GGGCTACAAGGAAGCAAGCCACTTCCTCCGCAATATTGGATACGGCAAGGATGTTGCAATTTTGGACAGGCATATTTTAACTGAATTATGCAAGCACAAAGTCATATCAGAAATCCCGCTGGTGCTTCCAAAAAATAAATATCTGCACATTGAGAGGCTGATGAAGGAATTTGCAAGGAATCTTAACATCTCAATGGCAGAGCTGGACATGGTCTTCTGGTCAGAGCACGGAAGCTTGCCGCTGGAAGAGATGAAATAAAACCTATGCAAAGTAATTTGCCTTAAATCTCTCTGATGTGCTATAAATTTTGATGCCTTTGGCAGTTAATATGTAATCCCCTTCAACATTTTTGTTTAAAATACCATTTCTTACAAATGGCGCATAAAACTGCTCGATGGTTTGAGGCGGCGAAAAGGCCCGGTAGTATGTCTTCAAGCCCGCTATGGCTTGCTCAGGCAACCAGGCTCCAAAGCAGAATTCACAAAGACTTTCAAAGGCTGGGGCGGCTTTCACGCAACTTTTTAAGTTTTGAGAGATCCACGTGCTGTTAATATTTTCGACAACATTTGTTTTAACAGCATCGAGATTGGCCTTTGGAAAAAAAGTAGTCCAAGGCATATTATCTATCCAGTTATTCACGAAATATTTCAAATATGCCCGAACAGAGTCTTCGCCCCTTACCATTTCTTCCAGTGCTTTTCGCCTGTACCGGCTGGCTAGCGAGGCATAGATTCCATCTAGCTCTTTTTCATCCTTGTCAATCCCGTTTGACATATAGAAAATCCTATTGATAGCCTTAAAAAAGTACTGAATGGGCCCTCCAGGATTCGAACCTGGGACCTCCGCCTTTCCTATTTTTAATGTAAGGGCGGCGTCATTTCGCGCAGCCGAAACCAGCGAAACCGAAGGTTTCAGCGTGTACCGCTAGACCAAGGGCCCAGATATGAGCTTTTGAAAAGGCTTAATAAACTTTAGCTTACTATAAAGAAAATGTGTCAAATTGCGAATGGTTGCATGCGTGGCGATGATGCTGAAGATACTCCAGGAGCATATTATTTCAGAGCTAAAGCAGTTTCCACTAAATCTATGCAGGATATTCTTGAGGAGGCAGCTAAAGTTACAAAATCAGAGCTCCAGCTGATACTCGAAAGAACTTTTAATTACGGGAAAGACGGCAAACGTGTTTTAGACAGCCTTAAGGGTTCATTTTACAAACAAGGGTGCAGTATTTCCTTCCAAATTCCTTTGGCTCACGATGGCAAAAATTCGTTCGAAGGTGTGGAATTAAGCGCTTTTGACCTGCAAGAATTTAATGCTGGTGGGGAATTAGGAAAATATGCCCACTCTTTGATTAAAGCAATAGATAAAGCTTACAAAAATTTTCTTAGCCAAAAATAGAGCCAAAGCCTTGCTCTGCTGATTCTTCAGCAGCTTCAAATTTCTTCTTTACTTTTTCCATTTCAGGGCCTTTCAGCTCTTTGGCCCCAGCAGTTATGATTGCAGGCTCATTTCTCTTGAAGAAAGCATCATCTGCCTTGACATATAGGAAATAATTAGAACCTTCCAGGCCCAAGCCTGTTGCTTCCTGCAGCTTGTAGCCGCGAAGAGCCCATTCATTGGCAATCCATTTTCCAGTTGCAGGGTCTTTCTTGTCTGCAGCTTCCAGAATAGGCTTTACATTCTTCAGCTTGTCTGCTTGTATTTCAAACACTTTAATTACCATTTGCATTTCCTATCTTGCTATCTTTAATCTGTTGGAATACGCTTTCATAAATGTTTTCTTCCGCATCCTCGGGTTTTTGCGGCATTTCGGCCTGCACAATGAGCTTTTCAGGCTTCAGATACCACCGGTGTATAGTCCATTGGCTTCCATCCGGCAACATAGTATCTTCACGTTTGGTTCCTAGAATACCTGCATCTTCTAGAATGTAAAACAAATCCCTCTCATCTTCTAGGTGATTGTCTATTATTGCATCACAATAGCCAAACAGGTTAGCAATGTGTAACGCAGTAAAGTAAGCATTTCCATCTAGATTTTTGCAATTCTTGGCAATTCGCTCTGCAAGCTTGTTAATGTCAAACATCAAATTAAGCCTGTAATTAGGTTTTAAAAAGTATCGGATTAGACTATTCTCATGCGATTTTGAGCAACGTATTTTGCAGCTTCAACTTCCCTCCAAATGGCTTCACCTTCATAAACGCTTGACAACTTCTCCTCCAGATGTCTAGGCAGCTGGGTTGTTGCTGCACAAGACAAAATTTTCTTGCGGTTCAACGTCCAGGTAAATATGCGCCAAGGTCTCCCGTCATAAAGATGGGTTTCTTCGTAGTCTCCTGTTACAATGCTTGTTTCTTCAAGCCAGTAAAACACATCCCTGTCTTCCGGCTCTAGGCGATTATCTAAAATCCTGTCTGTGTAGCCAAAGAAATTACGCAGGTATTCCGCCAAAGACTTTGCTTCATCCGCGGCCACCTTGCGGCAGTTCACAATGCATTTTGAAATCTCGTCCAGTCTCAAATACTCTGTGCGCCGCGCGAGTCCTGCTTCTGCCATCTCGGCTAATAAGCTATAGGGATTATTAAAATTATTGAAATATGCCCCCGGACGGATTTGAACCGCCGACCCCCCGTTTACAAAACGGGTGCTCTACCGCTGAGCTACGGAGGCATAAATTAAAAGATAAAATTCGGTTTAAAAATCCTATGCTGCCTTCTTTTTCCCAGGGCCGCTTTTTGTCCACTGCTCTATTATAATATCCTGCTTGCAATTATCACAGGGGATAATGTATGCCTTCTTGCTTTTTCTTTTGCCAGTCTCCGGATTTTTGATAGAAACTTTTTCCCGTTCCAAAGCCAGTTGCTTTTCTCCTGGCTTGCCGCAATGCGGGCAAGTGTACTCTATGTTAAACACCTCATCGCCTTCAAAACGCCAGATCATTACCTTGCCTTTATCTCCAATAACCCTGCGGGTAAAGAATGCGATTTTATCCTGTGATGTTGGCTTTCGTAATGCCATGTGCTTTGATGCTTATTTGTGTTTTAAAAAGTTTAGCTAACGAAAAGGTAATCCCCCAACATTAAGCTTCGCTGCAGCTTTTGCTAGCCTTAAGCGATTTTTAGCTCTGAGAGATAACAATTAAATAAAAAAGAAGTAAGTTTTAACTTACTTCTTGCCGCAGCCGCATGAAGCACAGCCAGTCTCATTGGTCTTGTTTGTCAGGTTGCAACCCCCAGTTTCGTTTTCCTCTTTAGTCTCGTTCTTCACTGTCTTGTTCTCCAGCTTTTCTTGAATAGCTTTCAGCTTTTCAGTCACATTTTCAACATGCCCGAGCCTTGCCTCAATCTTTGCTCTCTCCGATTCAGTCAGGTTTACCTTGGCCAGGATTTCATTCAGCAATTCAATTCTCCGCTCGTGCACTTGTATGGCCCTTTCCAGACCCGTAACATTGCCGCCCTTGTTGGAAATTGCATTTATTCTTGCCTTAACTTTTTCCAGCAATCTCTGGTGCACTTCGAGGGTATTTTCCATAGCTGCAGTGTTGTTGTGCTTTGCAGCTATTTTGGCCTGTATAAGCCTTAGGCGGGCAAGCTCCAGCTCAAACTGAGCTTTCTTTTCCTGATTAAATGTAAATGTCGCTTTAAGCTCCTGCATTATGACCTTGAAGCCGCCAACATCACTCTCGTTCAGGTCTTCGACCTGAAGTTGTTCACTTTCATTAGTCTGGTTTGTTGTAACATTATTTTCCTGCGCGTGTGCGATTGCCATAACAGACAAAAGCAGCAAGGGTATTAACAGCCAAATTATTCTTTTCATTTTAGTTGCCTCCGATATCTAAACTGACAAAATAAGTGATATAAAAGTTTCTATGCGGCAGCGCTGAAATCCTTGCGGATTTCGCTGGTCGCATTTTTGCAGAGCAAAAATGCGGGAGGAAGGATTCGAACCTTCGAAGGCACTAAGCCACTAGCTTCTGAAGCTAGCACGTTTGAACCGATGTCTACTGCTGCTATTCGCAATCTTCGGCATTAGCCATCGTTTGACC
>CAYGXR010000004.1:0-5060 GCA_964354095.1 Candidatus Woesearchaeota archaeon | reverse complement strand
TCAAGATAAAGCAAAATCTTTTTTTCCTTTGCAAGATTTTCTATTGCATCAAGTGCTTTCCAGCGCCTCTGCTCACGAAGCTGTTTGATTGTGTTGATATCATGCTCGCCGGTGTACTTTTGCGTGTCGAAGAGGTTTTCTCTTAAAACATTTTCAAGGCTTTCAATTTCCCCTGTTACCGCGCCGTCCCAATCGCGCAATACTTCACCATAACATTTGTCTATTTCAGCGTGAGTTTTTTTGAGGTCATCTTTTACTCGTGAATCGTGCCCTTCGTAAATTGCTGCTGTCGTAAAATTTTGATTATAAACCATTTCAATTGTAAAATTGCCTTTTGTCAGGCTTTTGTAGGGCTCTTCAGAGGTGATGCCGCTTTGTGTTAGCGCATCTTCCATAAAATCGCCGACTGCGGACAGCATGCTTGTAAAAACATCTCCTTCCAAGTGGAAGCCCTCTGCGTCCTTTTTGGAAGCCAGCTTGCCGGCAGGCGTGATTACGAAAGCTCGCTGCAGCTTCGCAGGCTGTGTTATTTGCAGCTCTTTCGCATAATTATCGAATTTTGCATCCTTGAGCGCTTTTTCAAAAATATAATCTGCTCCGGCTGTTGCTTTCAAAACGGCGTAGCCGAGTTTGCTGGCTTGCTCCTGCAAATCTTTCAACTGTGTTGTGTCTGCACCAGCTTCAACAGCTGTGAAATAGCTGCCTGGCTTTTCAAAATAATTTACTGCAGAAGCAGCCATTATTATCAGACCCCTTCTGCTGCGCGGACTAGGCCTTTGGCAATAATCGGGTCAGTTGCCCCGTAACTTATGGCGAAAAGGCCCAAGCCATCAAAGTCTGTCAGCTTGTAATTTAGCTTTGATAAAAATTCCCCGACTTTCTGTTCTTTGTTAACAGCAAGCAGTTTGTCAATGTGCGTTATTCCCAAAACAGGCGTCTTGCCATCGCCTCGAGCATCTGCCAGTTGATCACCTATAAACGGCGCCAACCTGTGTTCTATCGTAGCTGGCGTGAACTGATAGCAGTTCATTGGCAATTCTCCACTTCTTTCCTGAGGTACTATCCATACAATGCGCGCATCTTCTGGTAATTTTTCTCTTAAGAGTTTTGGGTGCGTCTCTGTAACGCAAGTAATTTCTGCATCAGGTCTTTGAGACAGCGCATTTAGAAGGTCGTATATTTTATTAGGATCTTTATCTGCGTCCATGACATTGAATTGCCGCAATTTAATTTTTTGTTGTTGCAAAAAGGATTCTAAGCTCTCCACCTGTTGCGCATCTTTTTGCTCGGCCTGTGCTTTGCGGACAAGTGCTTGCGGGTCATGGTACAGTATGATATCCAAAGCACCTTCCTTTTCAATAACTTTATGAATATCATATACTTTGCCGGTAACGCCTTTTAAGAAACCTCTGAGCGCACCGCAAGACCAAGGGTGCTCAGGCCACTCTTCCTTAATGTATTGTGTAAGTTTAACGAGCATAACGTCAGGCAAGTCCTTCATCGCATCTAAGCTGGTCAGTCCTTCGCCAGTTTTGGCATACAATTCGATTTGGGAATAGCCTGCACCAGCCCAAGTTCTCTTAGCTTCATCATACAATTGTTTAGCAGTAGAGCAAGAGGTTCCTGTTTTGGCTAGGTCCCTGCCGTCTATAATGCCGTATTGACGCCAGGTATCTATAGCAGAAGCATCGTCGCCTCTTTTGCTGGCTTTCTGCTGGATTGGCAATGCTTGCCTGGATCTTAACATAAAGTCTGACATTTTACGCTCCCACCAAGGCTTTGCCGAGTGTCAGGAAAGCCGTTTCGACATCTTTGCCAGTTTTGGCACTAGTCAGATACATATTAACAACAGTAAAGCCTTGCTCTTCAAGCGGTCTCTTTTGCTCAGCTAAATGCTTGTAGCAAGGATTCGCATCAACAACTAAATCATATTTATTGCCCAATAAAACAACGGGGATGTGCCCTGCAACTCTATTCAGTTTTAAACCCCAATAGTCTGAAAATTTGCCAAATGTTTCCGGCTTGGTCAAATCGCCAACCATTAAAGCGCCGTCTGCACCACGCAGATAATTCTGCAATAGGGCATCTGTTATGTGCTGGCCCATCAAATCCCAGATTATCATATCTAAGGACTTATCTCCAAATTGCAAAAATTTATGGGAGTTGACAGTTCCAATAGTAGAAATATATTTTTCATCAAATTGGTTTTTGACATACTTTCGGATGAGTGCAGTTTTGCCAACTGCGGCCTCTCCTAAAAGCACAACTTTGCATTTTTTTACTTCGGCCATTTTATTCCTAATATATTTACAATATAGCATTTATATTTATAAAGGTATCGTTTTTCCTTGCTTTATAAAGACCCTTTAACGATTTAAGGCTAGCGACGTTTCCAAAGCAAGCTCAGGATTAGACTTTTATATAACTATGACAGCTAAAACGCATGGATTCGGCCACTAAGCTTAAACTTATCACAGCTCCGCCAACAGAAGAGATTATCACAGAAGCAGACATTAAATCAGCATTGGAGCTTGGCATACCTCTGAAGCACTACATCGGATTTGAGATTTCTGGATTAATGCATCTTGGCACAGGCCTGGTAACAATGAACAAAGTGGCGCAACTGCAAAAAGCTGGCGTCCACTGCAGTGTATTTCTTGCAGATTATCACGCCTGGATAAATAAGAAATTAGGCGGAGATTTGGAGCTGATACAAAAAATTGCTAAAAATTACTATCAAGAGTGTTTTGGCAAATGTCTAGAAGTTGCGGGTGGTGATCCTGACAAAATTGATTTTGTATTGGGCTCGGAATTATACAAAAAGCTGGGCAATGACTATTGGAGCACTGTCATAGAAGTTGCGAAAAATACAAATCTTGCAAGAATAATGCGCTCCATAACCATAGCTGGAAGAAAGGAGGGAGAAACTGTCAGCTTTGCACTTTTAATGTATCCTGCTATGCAAGTCGCAGACATTTTTGCACAGCAAGTAAATCTAGCACATGCGGGCATGGACCAAAGAAAAGCTCATGTCATAGCAAGAGACGTTGCACCATACTTGACGGTTATGCCATTAAAGCGAAAACACGACAATCATGAAGAAATATACAAGCCAATGGCACTTCATAGTACACTCACGATGGGCTTGCAACAGCCGCCAGTATGGCCAATTCCTAAAGACAAAATAAAAGATGTTATTTCCGAAATGAAAATGTCAAAGTCAAAGCCCAATAGTGCAGTTTTCCTTACTGACTCTGAGGAAAATATCAAAGCTAAAATGATGGCTGCATTCTGCCCTGCCAAGAACATAGAGTATAACCCTGTTTTGCAATGGGCTAAGCTTTTCATTTTTGACTTAAACAAAGAACTAACAATAGAAAGGCCGAAGAAGTTCGGCGGAACAATTCATTTTGATGACTACAAAGAAATGGAAAACATCTTCGCAAAAGGCGAATTGCATCCTGTTGACTTAAAGGACGGGGTTGCAAACTCTTTGATTGAAACCTTAAAACCAATAAGGGAGCATTTTGCAAAGCCAAAATTCCACGACACAGTACATGAACTTGAGAAATTGACTATAACGAGATAAGATGACAGACAACTTTATACCAAAAGAGGTTTTCTTCACGAAAGGCGTTGGAAAACACAAGGATATGCTGCAGAGTTTTGAATCTGCACTCCGAAGTGCTGGAATAGAGAAATGCAACATTGTTTCCGTATCAAGCATTTTGCCGCCTGGCTGCAAAATCATTCCTAAAGAAGAGGGTTTGAAAAAACTGAAGGCCGGCCAGATTGTCTATGTTGTTTTGGCAAGAATTTCATCAAACGAGCCAAACCGGCTTATGGCCGCATCCATCGGAGCAGCCATACCTGCAGACCCAGCAGCATACGGTTACTTATCAGAGCATCACGAATATGGTGAAACGGATGAGAAATGCAGCGAGCATGCTGAGGACATGGCTGCACAGATGCTGGCAACAACATTGGGCCTGGAATTCGACCCTAACAAGGATTGGGATGAATTAAAGCAGGAATTCAAGATGTCAGGCAAGATTGTCAGGACAAGAAATATAGCACAAAGTGTAGAAGGCGACAAGAATGGCCTCTGGACAACTGTAATTGCTGCTGCAGTGTTTTGCGACTAACTAATTGTTATCTCTATAAGTCTTGAAAACCATAAAAGCTAAGCAGAACTTTAACAGACATCAAGAGATAACCTTCGTAGGTTCAATAGCAGCAGTATATACTATAATGCGGGTTTCTTAGAAAAAGATTTATAAGACAAACTGCTTTACCATTCGCCCAAAACAGGGTTTTTGGGCCAATTGTATGGCAGAGTATACAGATGCCGAGATTTTCGGCCGAATGAATGGCCTGGTTAGCTCATGGTTTCAGAAAAAGTTCAAGACTTTCAGCCCGCCCCAGAGAGGTGCAATCATAAACATTCATGATAAGAAAAATACCCTTATCTCAGCGCCAACCGGCTCTGGAAAAACATTTGCTGCATTCCTGACTGTGTTATCTGAATTGGCAAATCTAGCACAGGCTAGCAAGTTGGAGGATAAAGTATATTGCGTTTACTGTTCTCCTCTTAAAGCATTATCGAATGACATAAGGCGCAATTTGCTAGAGCCTTTGGAAGAAATTAACAAATTAGCCAATAAGGAATTAGGAATTAGAGTTCTAGTAAGAACCGAAGATACTACGCCCGCCGAGCGAGCTAAGATGCTGAGCAAACCGCCGCACATATTAATTTTGACGCCTGAAACATTGGGCATTTTATTGGTGGCGCCGAAATTCAGGCTTCTAATGAAAGACATAAAGTGGTTTATTGCAGATGAGATCCACGCTCTTGCTTCAAATAAAAGAGGTGTTCATCTTTCTCTAAGCCTCGAGAGGTTGCAGAATTTAGCCGGCGGATTTACAAGGATTGGATTATCTGCAACAATAGCGCCCCTGGACAAGATTGCGCAATTTTTAGTTGGATACAATAATGGCGAGCCTCGCCCTTGCACAATCATTGATGCGCAATTTTCAAAGAAACTGGACTTGAAAGTTTT
>CAYGXR010000003.1:0-9134 GCA_964354095.1 Candidatus Woesearchaeota archaeon | reverse complement strand
TTCAGCTCAATCTGTTTTGTGGCCTCTTTGCCAAAAATTGATTCAATTCTGCGTTTAAGTATTTCTAAAGTTTGCCGCAGGTAGGGGGGCATGTTTGGCATTGCTGCCAGCTGAAGTGCTGCCTCTAAGTATTTCCTTATTGTGCCTTCTGAAACTGTAAAAAGCAGTTTGCCGCCGCAAGCTGTGCAAGTGCCCTGCAATGGCGGCCTCCTGTATTTAGCATTGCAGCTTACACAGCGGAATTCCTGCGTTGTAAATTTCCTCAAATTTCCCTTAATATCGCGCAAAAAGTGCTTGTCTATTACCAGAGATGCAACATCTTCCATACTTACAGCACGGATTTTTGATGCGAGGTCCAGCTGGCCTGCCATTTTCTCCAGCATTGTTGGAATTGTTTTGTAAGCAGAACATACAACTCCTTTGTTTATGTCTGTAGTGTTGTGTGTAAAATGCAGATTGAAGTTTTGTTCTGGCTTGCCTAATCTGTCTTTGACATGTTCTACTTTGACTTCCCATGGCCAGGCATATTGCTGGGCCGCCTGGTAAAATTCCAGCGGGTAGTTAGTCATAACATCTAAGCTGTGCGCTTCTGTGTCAACTTCTTTTGGATTTATAGTTGTGGTTAAAACAAGAGGAGCATCCATGTTCCTTCCGCCCCTTCTGTCTGGCAGGTACTGCCTGCTGAAATTCAGGAAAGCATCCATTGCCATCATGACTGCGACTTCGTCTCCATCGCAGTTTCTCCTTGTTGCTGCGTGCCAGAAAGGATGCGCATAAATCCCCTGTGCCTGCGAGAAGCCGATTACTCTTGAGGTTATGCCGCAAGAAGTATGTGGTGCCAGGCCTATGAGAAGCTGGCCAATCAAGTCATCTTTTCTTTTCGCATTATAGAATCTTGGCTGATTGTAAACTTTCTCCAGTAAATCATCAACAAAGGAGCAGATTCTCAATAAAACTTCTACAGAACTTTGATCTGGGGAATTCGGGCAGTTAGGCAAGATTATGTCTTGCGTTCTTAATTCCAGAATTTGGTCTTCATTAACTAGCTCTTTTCCCTCTATGTCATACAAATAACCTAGCTGCTTCAGTTTTTCTATTGATGTTCCAATTTCTGCTGGCTTGAAGTGTGTTATTGGAAGTTGCGTGCCATCAAATCTTATCGTGCCATCCTTGTTTACAGTCAGGCTATGCTTCGCCCTGAGAATTCCTTTTGTCAGGTTTTCAACAATCCGGTCTTTGTTCCAGGTTCCCTTAACCCCTTTCACCAAAGGAGGCAATTGTGGCATTTGTAGCTGTTGCAGGGCAGCTTTTGCATAGTGCTCGATATCGATTTTTCTTTTTTCATATCGTATTGTTTTGGTGTGGCACTGTAATTTTTTGGTTTTCTTCTTGCAAAGCCTGCAGATGCGCCAGTCTTCTGTCTCTGTATTACAAATTTCGCATATTGGATAAATAGTAGTTTTGTTGCATTTCGTGCAGAATTGTATTGGAACTTCTGTAAAAACTTCTTTTTTGTTCACCGCTTCATTTACAGACCTGAATCTTCCGCCCTCCTTGCCAATTGGAAAAAGCACTGCTGGGGAGCCCTTTAACACGCGCAGTTTTGCTTTCTCAGGCCTGCCCATTCTCGTTCCTATGTAAGTGCCTGCTTTGTCCCTTATGTGAATTGGAGAAATGGAGTTTATGCATTCCAAACCATCTTTTCCGATGTAGTTTGTCTTGTTTTTCAGCAAAAATTTCAAAATGTATGTATCATCTTCTGCAAATATGACTTTGCCCTCTGAAACTTTATGGGTGCAGCCAATTAATTCCAAAATTCTTTTAGCTGCAGGTTCAATAGGCAATGTATTTGTTTCTAGTTTTTGCATCCAATTAAAAAGAATTGAAAATTGTTCTGCAGAAATGTCTTTCCAAAAATAAGTATACTTTGGATGCAAGGGGGTTTTTGTCCTGATTGCAAATTCTACTGCTGATTCAGCATTCCGAAATTGCGGCAGCTGATTTGGTTCTTGTTTTGTCGCTGCTGAAACTTCAAGCGCCCACCACTCTTCACAATATCCTGCCGGCGCCAATCGCTGGCCTGTTTCGGACCAGTCACCGCAGCTAATCAGCAAATCGCCAAGAAACAAGATTTCAACAATCTGTGATTTTATAGAATTTGCTTCTTCAAAATTGTCCGGCTTCACAACAGAGCCGTCCTTAAGTTTTACAATAGGCCCCTCTATAGAATCGCAAATAGTGAAGACTGTTGCCTTGCCGGGCCGTTCTGTTTTAACCTGCGTGCCGACTGCGATGTAGCCGTTAAGAACTGCCATTGTTGCGGGAGTTACTGCAGTTGCGGCCAGGCCTGTCGCCCTGGCTCTCCCATACCTGAGGCGGAAGCCGCCTTTTGCAAGGGGATAACCCAACACCGGCCTGCCTGCTACAATGTCTGTAAGATAGGAATCTATAGGGGCTAGCTCCTTTCCTGCAGATTCTTTGGAGTGCAATTTTGTTTTTAGTGTGATGAAATCCTTAAGCCAGCACCAGTCCTCAAGATTGTACTCCTTGCCCCATTTTTGCAGCTGCTTCCAAAGCTTTTCTGCTTTCAATGAAAGCCCTTCAGTCAAAACTAAAGCCAAGCCCCCACGGATGCTGTCTGTTTCAACGCGGGGCAATCTTTTGCATTGCGAAACTTCATACTGTTCGGTAGGATCGCCGGTGACTTCAACTTTGATGCTTCTGACTAAAAGTTCGATTTCTTCGGCTGTTGGCTTGTATTGCCTGTGCGCAATTTTAGAAAGATAGTCATCCATTTCAACCTGGTATCTCTTGACTTCATCAGGCGTAATGTCATATTCTGCAATGTTGAATGTTTTCCGCAGATAATCTGCAATCAATACAGATAGAGCTTCTGCAGTTCCGCCTGCGCCACGGATGGGCCCTGAAAAATAAATAGCCATGTAGTCCTTCCCATCAAGACGTTTTTTGAATTTCATTTCAACAAAGCCTTCCAGGGGCGCAGAAACGCTTCCTAAAGTCACGTAGGCCAGACCTGTTCTTATCCCAACCTCTATCGCCTCTCTTAGATCTGGAAATTTGCAGAATTTTTGCTCTGCAACATCTTTGGCGATTTTTAATGCGACTCTCCAGTCTCCAGCGCCAAATTCCTGCTCCAGCAAAGTTATGGCTTCTGCTAGTTTTGATTCTTTTAATTGCGGAGCAACAGAGCTTACGAGCGCTTGCACTTTTTCTGCAACAGAGCGCGCTAATGGCATATCAACAAATTTTTCAGGATCTATGCCTTTTTTGCGCGCCTGGTTTGCTAAATCATAAAGGCGCTGCAGTTCATTTGTTAGGTTTGTAAAATACTCCTGCACCTCTCTTTCCTGCTCTGGCATATTGAAAAAAGCGAAAAGTTCTTAATAAGAACTATTTAACTGCAGAAAACAAACATAAACAAAACTTATAAAATGCCAAAATAACCTGTATTTTAGACAGTACAAACTTTTAAAAGGCTGACTTTCTATATAGCATTGATAATTATGAAAGCTGAAGCTAAAAAACGAGGTCGAGCAGTCGGTTCTGCCATTCGGGACAATATAGTTGAACTACTATTCCATTTGGGCCAAGCACATGCATATGGTATATATCAAAAATATAAAAAAGCCTATGGGCCAGTCAATATTCGTTCTGTTTACTATAATCTAACAAAGGGCAAAGAATTGGGTGTTTTTAAGATAATCGGGATCGAAAAAGTTGAAGGTAATTTTAGCTGGGGGCCATCTGCTGAAAGGATAATGTATGGCTTATCGGATCAGGCTAAGCCTAAGGGCGACGCTAAGATTAAGGAAGCGCTAGGCTTGTAAATAATACGACACAGACACCTTGATTTCTATTCGAGCTTTTATTTTTAATTTTCTTCTTAAAATTCTTACAAATAGGCACACACCCCGCCGTTTCTTTTGGAACTTTTGCTATTTCTATATTGTAATATATTGATAAATACAAAGTTAAGTAAGTAGTAAGGTAAATTTCTATGCGCAAATAAGGGGTGAGCGAGTAAACATACCTAAACTGCAGATGGATTTTAGTTTCAAGTGAACAAAAGTTTAAATATAGCTCTTACAGATGCGACATGTGGAGGGTATGGCAGGACAATCCGGTTTAATGGATTTTTTTGAAAAATTTTTGCAGAAAGAGCCATTGATCATAAACAAAAAAGTCCTGCAAACAAACTACATACCAGACACAATACCGCACAGGCAGCAGCAAATAGAGCTTTTAGCCTCTATTTTGGGCCCGGCCCTAAGAGGCGAAAAACCATCAAACATTTTCATTTACGGGAAGCCGGGCGTCGGCAAGACAATGTGCATCCAATATGTCTTGAAAACGCTCGAGCAGGCAGCAATCGCTAAAAATACAACACTAACCTCAATTTACATAAACTGCAAGCTCAAAAAAATTGCAGATACTGAATATCGCATTGTTACTGAACTTGCAAAAGCCATCGGTGTTGATGTTCCATCAACAGGCCTGCCAACAGACGAGGTTTATAACAGATTTTTAACCGCAATTGATGCGAAGCCCCAAATAGTAATTATAGCATTAGATGAAGTTGACCGTCTCGTATTGAAAGCCGGCGATGAAATCCTTTATAATTTAACTAGAATAAATTCTGAGCTCAAGCAAGCGCAAGTTTCGTTGATTGGAATTTCAAACGATATTAGATTTATAGAACAAATAGATCCAAGAGTAAAATCATCCTTGGGCGAAGAAGAGGCAATTTTCCCGCCGTATAATGCAATTGAGCTAAAGGATATTTTGGAAAAACGTGCGGCGCTCGCATTCAGGCCAGCAGCGCTTGCCGAAGGCGTCTTGGAAAAAGCAGCAGCCTTCGCAGCCAGAGAGCACGGAGACGCAAGGCGCGCTTTGGACTTGTTGAGAGTTGCAGGGGAAGTTGCAGAGCGGGAGTCAGCGGAAAAAGTATTGCCGGAGCACATAGACAAGGCTGAACAAAGAATCGAAAAAGATCGCGTGATGGATATTATTGGAACACAGCCAAAACAATCACAGCTCGTCTTGCACGCAATTCTGCAGATTACGGGCGGCAAAAAAATAGAAACTGGCGAGATTTATGAAAAATATAAGGAACTTTGCCTGCAGACAGGGCAGCCTCCACTGACGCAGAGAAGAGTTTCAGACCTGATAGGAGAGCTTGACATGCTGGGCCTGATAAACGCAAAAGTAATCTCAAAAGGCAGGTATGGCCGAACCCGCGAAGTTTATGTTGCAATCTCTAGCGAACTATTGGAAAAAATAAAGGCAAAATTACAAGAAGAATTGTTTTAAAATGGACCGAAGCCAAGCTATTGAAAAGCTGATTTCAGCAGGAGAACTGCCTACGCCCGATGCTATTAAAACCATCCTGGAAAGTGCAATATCCACAAGCAAAGCGCAAATTTCTGCCGAAACCAAGAGCCGAACCTCTGTTGAAATTATAAATATGATAGAAGTTTTGCCTAAAAAATATGCAGTGAAGGATTTTGTAAGCTATTTTAGGAATCGTTATAGCTTTTTTAAGGATATTTTAAGCGGCAGACCTGAGCTATCCACCGCGATTTCAATTTCAAGGCTGCAGCAGGGCGAAAAAGCTTCAATTGTTGCAATAATTCACGAAATTAAAAAATTGCCAACAGGAACTTTAAAATTGCGGCTGGAAGATTTAACCGGCCAAACATCCGCGATAATATCATCAAAAAACAAAGAAGTGTTTGAAAAAGCAAAATTCATAACGCCAGATGCCGTGCTTGGTTTTAAGGGCTCGGCAGGCAAGAATATATTTTTTGTTGACGATGTAGTGTGGCCTGACATACCTTACAGGAAAATTGCCACAACACCAGATGAAGTTTACGTTGCCTGCCTTCCTGATTTGCATGTTGGCTCAAAGTTATTTCTGGCAAAGGAATTCGGCAAATTTGTCAAGTGGCTCCGCGGCGAATATGGCAATGAACGGCAGAGGGAAATAGGTAAAAAAACAAAATACCTTCTAATCTGCGGCGATATTGTCGACGGCGTCGGCGTTTATCCCACACAGGAAAAGGAGCTCGCAATAAAAGATATTTACAAGCAATACGAGGCGGCTGCAGAAGCTCTGGCACAAATACCCGCAGACAGGCACATTGTAATATCCCCTGGGAATCATGATGCACTCCGGAAATGCGAGCCGCAGCCAGTTCTCTACAAAGACTGGGCCGCGGCATTGTACAGTCTGCCGAATGTATTGATGGTCCCAAATCCCTGCTATCTAAGGCTGCATAAAAGCGAAAACTGCCCCGGTGTAGAATTTTTAGTGTATCACGGCGATTCTTTTGATTATTTCATAGACAGCGTGGAAAGCTTAAGGCTGGCTGGCGGTTATAACGCGGCAGATAAAGTTTGGGAATTTTTGCTGAAGCAGAGGCATTTGTCGCCAACATACAGCGCAACTTTAGCATTGCCTCTGGATTTAGATCCCCTTTTGATAAGGCATATTCCGGATGTTGTGGCATCTGGCCACATCCATAAATCTAAAATTGGCCGTTACAAAGGTGTTTTGATAGCAAGCGGGAGCTGCTGGCAGTCCACAACAAGCTTCCAGCAAAAGATGGGCCATAATCCAGATCCTGGCAGTGTGCCAATAATCAATCTAAAAACAGGAACTGCCAAAATATTCAGGTTTAAATAACAAAAATCATTCTTTGTAAATCGTATCTAGGATTTTTCTAATCAATTCCGCTCTTTTATCCCCTATGCCTTCAACTTTCATTAGTTCCTCAATTGATGCAGCAGCAATATTTTTAGGACTGCCAAAATGTTTTAGCAGAGATTTTGCTGCTTCTGGGCCGATTTGAGGCAGGCCTTCAATGAAAAACTGCTGCGAGTCTGTAATTGTCTGCGGCTTGTGACTTCCCCTCGCAGAAACAGATTTTTTCTTTTCCAGCTGCTCTCTTTTTGCAACAGTAATCAACAGCTCAGCAGTTTCAGCTTTATTTTTTGTAAACAAAATCGGAATTCCCCAGTCAATTATCAATGCTGCAAGGCTCCCGAACAATGCTGAAGATTGAACATTTCTGACAGAAAAGAACAGATTGAAGTCGCCCTCTAGAATGAAAAATGGTTTTGTAAAAGTTTCTTTCATTCTTTTTGCCTGGTCAAACAGCCTTCCATCGAGAAGAGAGTTTACAAAATCAACAACCTCTTTTCTTTCACAGCCAACATCTTCAGATAAAATGAAATCCCCGGTTTTTAACGCACCTAGATTGACTTTTGCGCCCTTGCTGTGCAGCAAATCTGCCAGGTCAGATTCTCTACTATCTGCAAAAATAGTTATTTCCTGTTCAGCCTTAATAGGATAAGCTTCAAGGGATTCTTGTTTTACATTTTGCTGCAGGTCTTTTATGGCTAAATTCAGCAGCTCTTCCCTTTTCTTTGAAGCCCAATAGTATGCCTCATCTCTTGTGCCTTTGGCAGCAAGCATCAATACAATTCCGATTGATGTTCTTCCCGTTCTGCCGCGCCGCTGGACAGTTCTTATAACAGATGGAAGCGGCGAATAAAAAACAACAATGTCAACATCAGGAATGTCCAGGCCTTCCTCTCCTACAGACGTGCAAACCAGGCAATTCAAATCCCCATCCCTGAATCTTTGAAGAACTTCACCCTGGATTTTTTGCGACATTCCAGCGCCAGACTTAGAAGCCTGGCCAATGAACTTGTGGACATTCAGTTTTCCGATTTCAGCCAATCTATCAGTTATTGGCGCAATGTTGTCCCTGAATTCTGTAAAAACTAAAATCTTGGAATTTTCTTTGCTATTTAATTGCGATTCAATCGCTTCCTTAAGAACATCTAATTTCGGGTGCTCGATTCCATTTTCAGTAGCTTTTACAGTCAGCATGTATGCAGCCTTAACATGAAAATCGTTTACTATGCTCTGCAAGGACCTTGTTTTTCTTTGCCGTGATTTTGCCCAGAGGCCTTCAAAATATTTCTGCAAGGCATACAAAGTTTCAGTCGTTAAGAGAGAATGTGCGTGCTGCAATTTTATTAGAACATTGCAAAGGGAAAGAGCATAGCCTGCCCGTTTATCCTGCATGAATTGCTGCCTGAGAGACTGGTTTAAGGCTAAAAGGGCTTTTTTTGTCAAGTTAGGTCCTGTAAGCAGAGCCCCGGTTTTACGGAGTTCTATTAATCTAGCGTCTATTGCAAACTCTAATCGCCTCTTGATTTCAATTAAGGCAGGCGGCAAGTCAACTAAGGAATATTTAGTCCTTATTGTTTTAACATACTGCGCAACGTCAGCACTTTCCCTGTTGCGAGCCTCAACCTTTTCTATAAATAAGTTTTTGCAGACTTCATTTACCGCGTCCTGCGTTCCGGGAGAGGCAGTCAATGCGAGAATGTGCGGCTTTGCTGCTTGTTTTGCATATGCTTTGGAAACAAAAACATAAGCATAGTCCCCAACAGTGCGATGGGCCTCATCAAAAACAATCAGGGAAACATCAGCAAGCGATATCCGGCCGGAAATCACATCAAACCTGATCGTCTGGGGAGTTGCAAGTATTATTTTGCTCTTGTTCCAGATATCAACACGCTCCTTAGCCTTAACTTTACCTGACAGGACAGCAATCTCGCCAGTTGGGGAGAAAAACTGCGCAAAAGTATTTTTATGCTGGTTCACAAGCGGCAGTGTTGGGGCCAAAATCAAAACCTTACCCGCACTAACTTTCAGTGCAGCAAGCGCAATTGCAATGTGTGTTTTTCCCAACCCTGTTGGAAGAACGACTAAGGTGTTTTTATTCAGTGTTGTGTTAAGAATTGTCTGCTGGTAAAGCCTTAATTGCAATTTATCCTTGTCGAATTGCATGCATTGAGATAATTAGAAAGAGATATAACTCTAACTCGCTATTGACGAGTTAGAGGAATAGAAAAAAGCTAGAGATTAAATTATTTTTTCTATAATGTTTACCTATATTTGCGGAAGCTTGGGCCTTTCATTTCCATTCCGGGCAGCATCTCTGACTCAAAATAATAATGCCAGGCCACAAAAAGAAGGAAAGCCAAAAACAAAGCCAACAGCACGCTGGCTACTGCGCCTAGAAATAAAAGGCTAG
>CAYGXR010000002.1:0-4930 GCA_964354095.1 Candidatus Woesearchaeota archaeon | reverse complement strand
TCAAGATAAAGCAAAATCTTTTTTTCCTTTGCAAGATTTTCTATTGCATCAAGTGCTTTCCAGCGCCTCTGCTCACGAAGCTGTTTGATTGTGTTGATATCATGCTCGCCGGTGTACTTTTGCGTGTCGAAGAGGTTTTCTTTAAGGATTTCCTCTATGCCTGCTACTTCGTCATCCCTTCCGTTCCAATTAAGCAGCGTATCTCTAAACTTCTCATTTATTTTTTGGTATGTTTTTTGTAGATCCGCTTTCAGTCTTTCGTCAACATATCCTTTAGACACTGCAACAACACTGAAATCAGGATGTATAACTTCTATGTTGAAATCTCCTTCCCTCATCATTTGATAAGGTTCGGTCTTTGCATCCTCGCCTTCGCGCTGACTAAGAGAGTCTAACAGAAAATTTTTAACTGCACCAATCATGCTGCTAAAAATCTGCGTATCTACCCCAGAGCCTTTGGCGTCTATACCTTTTGCGAGCATATCATTAGCCGCCAAGACAAATGTAGCTTCTAGCTTTGCTGGCGGCGTTATCCGTAGTTTTTTTGCAAGGTCTGGATAATTTTCCAAAACGGTTTCGAAAATATATCTAGGTGTGGTTTTGTCTGCTGAGGCCCTTAAAACTGCGTAACCTTCATTAGTTCTTTCATCCAAGTGGGCTTTAATTTTGGACGTATCTGCTCCAGCTTCGACTTCGATAAAATAGCTTCCAGCAGAGTTCAATTTTCCCAGATCCAAATTTTCTGGTGTTGCCATGTCCCCTCACATTTTGCAAACTTCTGTGTTGCCGAGGTTGCAAAGCTGGCTGTACTGCTTAGAGTCCATGGTTTCTTTGTTTACATTAACTATGATAGGTGTTTGCGTTTTGTCCGCTAATTGCGCGAGGGTCATGAAATAGTTGTATATTTTTAACCAGTCATTGTTCATTACTAGTGGAACAACGTTGCCAAATCCTATTGCTCCCTTTCCATTGGCTGCAAATGCCAGGATTTCTTTTGTAAGCTCAAATTCCAGTCTGGTGGCTGACACCTCATAATCTTCTTTCTTGTTTTGTGTCAGGGTCATGCATTTCGCACCCTGCCCTATGCCGTAAGTTTTCTCCAAAGTGCTTGGTGTGCAGTCTGTGACACACAAAATTGGCGTTCCCGAATTTGTATAATTGCGCATCACTTCATAAAATTTTTCAGGATTCGTAGACTCAAAAAGAATTAGTTTATTAGGTAAATTATATTTTTTAGTTTCTGTAGCCTTTTTAGGCTTGAGACGAGCACCTTTCTGGAGCAAGAAGGCGACATAATCGCCCTTTTCATCCTTTCCGCTCTTCTGCACTGTAACACCATAGAATTCTCCCAAGGCAGCATTTACGAAGCCAGAAAGCGCGCCTTGTGTAAATGGTAGATTTTTTTCTTGTTCTACAATGTCATATAATTTTGCCATCAGCACACCGTCTTTATCTTTTGGCTTAAAGAATTTGCCAGAGCAATAGCCTGCTTGATTCCACAGAACATCGCCATTGTTAGGCATTACTAATTCGTCCAGAGAAGAATACGTAACCCCACCATTCCAATCTGTTCCGAACAAGAAACCTTTTAAGAGCCATTCAGTTTCAAAAGCATCATCCGTCATGTTATGAACTTTTCTGTCTCTCTCTTGCTCAAATGGCAGCCATCGTGCGATGTTCACCCATGTTAATTTTGTTGGCATTTTTGTTTATAGCTAGCTGTTGCCAGCTCCTCCGCTATTTTTTTCAAGCTCATAAATACATTTTCTCCAGTTTTAGCGCTTACAAATGCTATTCTGTTAGACACTTCTTCGCGTGGGACGCCTAAACGAATTGCTAATTCTTCCAAATCTCTGAACCCAAATTTTTTCTCTTTTACATCTATTTTGTTAGCTAATAAATAGAACGGAATTTTACCGCAAGTCTCATCGATTAATTTCTTCCAAAAAGTCTCGATGCTGTAAAGGGTGCTTTTGCGCGTGACATCGCACACAATCATTGCCGCATGGCTTTTAGCACTTTGACTCTTGACCAGACCCGATGCCTGCTCATAATTGTCAGTATGTTGTCCCATCAGATCCCAAAGATGCAAATTGACTCTTGCAAGACCATCAACAACCCTTACTTCAAGCGGGGGGGCGGGCTTGATGTTAACGCCTATTGTTTGGATATATTTATCAGAAAATACATTACTAACAGCACGGTTTACAAGCGACGTCTTGCCGACTGCGCCGTCTCCTACCAGCAACACTTTGTATGTGCCGCTTCCAATATATTTTGAAGCTCCAGGTTCAGCCATTTCGTTTCCTATATATTTACAATATAGTTGTTATATTTATAAAGGTATCGTTTTTCCTTGCTTTATAAAGACCCTTTAACGATTTAAGGCTAGCGACGTTTCCGAAGAAAACTTGGGATTAGACTTTTATATAACTATGACAGCTAAAACGTATGGATTCGGCCACTAAGCTTAAACTTATCACAGCTCCGCCAACAGAAGAGATTATTACAGAAGCTGATGTCAAATCAGCTCTAGAATTGGGAATTCCTCTGAAGCATTACATCGGATTTGAGATTTCTGGCTTGATGCATCTTGGCACAGGCTTGGTAACAATGTCAAAACTAGTGGACCTGCAGAAAGCAGGCGTCAAATGCTCTGTGTTTTTAGCAGATTATCACAGCTGGATAAACAAAAAACTTGGCGATAATTTGGAAACAATACAAAAAACTGCTGGTGAGTATTACAAAGAAGGCTTCAAGAAATGCATTGAGATTTGCGGCGGCGATCCTGATAAAGTTGATTTTGTATTGGGCTCAGAACTATACGAAAAGCTGGGCAATGACTATTGGAGCACTGTACTTGAAGTTGCCAAGAATACAAATCTTGCCAGAATCAAAAGAAGCATAACAATTGCGGGAAGAGCAGAGGGAGAAGCTGTAAGCTTTGCTTTAATGATATACCCAATAATGCAAGTGGCGGATATATTTGCACAGGAAGTTAACATTGCACATGCGGGAATTGACCAGAGGAAAGCACATGTCATTGCAAGAGAAGTTGCTCCGTATCTTACAGTTATGCCATTAAAACGAAAGCACAATAATCACGAGGAAATCTACAAGCCAATCGCGCTTCACAATTCATTGCTGTTAGGTTTACAGCAGCCGCCAGTCTGGCCAATTCCTAAAGGCAAAGTCAAAGAAATCATTTCAGCAATGAAGATGTCAAAATCAAAACCAAACACAGCCGTATTTTTGACAGACTCTGAGGAAAACATAAAGGCAAAGCTGATGGCCGCATTCTGCCCTGCGAAACATACAGAATACAATCCTGTTTTGGACTGGGCAAAGCACATAATTTTCAAGCTGAACAAGGAGCTTGCAATAGAGAGGCCGAAGAAGTTCGGCGGGGCAATTCACTTTGATGATTACAAGGAAATGGAAGGCATTTTTGCAAAGGGTGAGCTGCACCCAGTTGACTTGAAAAATGGCGTGGCAAATGACTTAATAGAAATTTTAAAGCCAATAAGAGAACACTTTGCAAAGCCAAAATTCCACGAGATGATGCATGAATTGGAAAAATTGACTATAACGAGATAATTTTGTTATCTCTTTAAGTTTGCATGCCTAAAACTGCACAGCATTATAAAAGAAGGTTAACTAACCTTAAGAGATTACCATTCGTCAAAGTTTGTAAAACTTTTTAAATCAGGACAACAATCTCAAGTAGCCACAAAATGACTGACAGTTATATACCAAAGGAAGTCTTTTTTACAAAAGGCGTTGGAAAACACAAGGATATGCTGCAGAGCTTTGAATCTGCACTCCGAAGTGCTGGAATAGAAAAATGCAACATTGTATCTGTTTCATCAATTATGCCACCTGGCTGCAAAATTCTCTCAAGGGAAGAAGGCTTGAAAAAGCTCCAGGCTGGCCAGATTGTCTATGTCGTTCTTGCGAGAATTTCATCAAACGAGCCAAACCGGCTTATGGCTGCATCCATAGGAGCTGCGATACCTACAGACCCAGTAGCATATGGTTACTTATCAGAGCATCACGAATATGGCGAGACGGATGAGAAATGCGGCGAGCATGCTGAGGACATGGCCGCACAAATGCTGGCAACAACATTGGGCCTGGAATTTGA
Organism: Candidatus Woesearchaeota archaeon; assembly: GCA_964354095.1. Taxonomy (GTDB): domain Archaea; phylum Nanobdellota; class Nanobdellia; order UBA10117; family UBA10117; genus CAYGXM01. Next base: position 786 of record CAYGXR010000002.1, on the reverse strand, counting down.
CCCCAACAAGGATTGGGATGAGCTCAAACAAGAGTTCAAGATGTCGGGCAAGATTGTCAGGACAAGAAACATAAGCCAGAGTGCAGAAGGCGATAAGAACGGCCTCTGGACAACTGTAATTGCTGCTGCTGTGTTTTGTGATTAAGTTGCTGGAGGGCATGGCTCCAAAATATGTGGAGCACAAATAATTACTCTTTTTTGTCCTACATAAGTTATTGGCCAAGGCCACTTTTCTACACTGTTTGATGAATAAGTCTTAGGAGCTGTAATAATAGTTCGTATCAGGTTATCTTCTTTTCTAGCTATTGGAATAGTATCTTTTAGAAGCGACTCGTAATTCCTCAAATCATTAAGTTTGGCGTGTAAGTCTCTAAAATCGTTTGTAGCAAAGGACTGTTGCTTTAATAAATTAGCAAGCGAACTTTGAATTTCTTTGTCGATGTTTTGCTTCTTGGGAATCGTAGCGGAACGAAGACCATATTTCACAGTGGCTTTATCCGCTTCTACTATCACAATTTCAACATAATTCTGAGGGAGTGTAAAATCACATAAATTACCAATAACCTTTAAGTGTCCAGCGTCGGCAAATACCTCGGTATCTTTTTTAAATCCGTATCCATCTTTGAGAGCGTTGTTGAATACGTCTGGAAACACCTCACTAATTTTTTTTGCCACAGATTTATAGCATAAGAAAGTCTTAAAGAACTTTCTCTGGCTGCTACAGTGTTTTGCGACTAATTACTTTTCTTCCACTGGCGCACAGAGAATTACTCTCTTTTCGCCAAC
>CAYGXR010000001.1:0-4510 GCA_964354095.1 Candidatus Woesearchaeota archaeon | reverse complement strand
GGTTTTGCTTGCGCCAAGTTTTGAAGTTGTTGACCAGATAAACGAATTTCTTGCAAAATATGGAAGTCTTTCTTCTGACGGCAGGCCAATTCTGCATTTACCGAGTTCTGCAATGGTTGAAGCCCTGAAACAGATTTCTCCGGACATTGAAATAATACCTGCTCACTGTTGGACTCCGCATTTTTCTTTATTTGGAAGCAGGTTTGGCTTCAATTCTGTTAAAGACTGCTACCAAGACCAGACTAAAAACATTCACGCAATTGAGACAGGAATGTCTTCTGACCCGCAGATGAACTGGCGTTTATCGCAATTGGATAATTTACAAATAGTGAGCTTTTCAGACAGCCATAGCTTCTGGCCTTGGCGAATGGGCCGTGAATGCACAATCTTTGACATTGATTTGAATTATAATGAACTGATTTCTGCAATAAGAACCGGGGAAAATCTTGCAGGAACGGTTGAAGTAGACCCGGGATATGGCAAGTATCACTATGATGGCCATCGCGACTGTAATGTCTGGATGGACCCTGAGCAGTCAAAAAAATACAACAACAGGTGCCCTAAATGCGGCAGGCCTTTGACTATCGGGGTTATGAACAGAGTAGAGCAGCTTGCTGACCGTCCTGCAGACTATGTGCCGAAAAACAGGCCTCCTTTCCATACTTTATTGCCATTAGCAGAGCTGATATCTGCACACCTGAAAGCCAGCTCTGTAGCTGCAAAATCTGTGCTGGATGCTTACAATGAAATTTTAGAAAAGTTTTCATCAGAATTTGAAATTCTTCTGAACGCAAATTATGAAACTATTGTTGAGGCTGCAGGCGAGCCTCTGGCGAAACTAGTAATGCTAAACAGGGAGAAAAAGCTGGTTGTGCAGCCAGGTTACGATGGTGTTTACGGCAAGTTGCTTGTAGATTCAGCAAAAGTTATTGATTCAGACTCTAAAAACCAGAAAACTGTTTTCGACTACTAGGGAATCTCCTAAGGTCAGTTAAACTTAGCTTTACAACCCATAACAGATTACACAGCCTATTCAATTTCTAATGTAAAGTTGCCTTGTCTCGCAGACATATATTTGCCAAGCTCTTCCTTCAGCGCCTTAAGCGCTTCATCCACGTTCTTTTTGTTTTTGCTTTCCAAGTCAAATTTGTATTTGGGCGCGCTGATATATTTAACAGTAATTTCAGACTTGAATTTTTCAGCAATGCTGTTTGCCAATTTTATTGCTTCCTTTATGTTTTCCAGGCCATTTTCTGCAGAGCTTTCAATTACGAAATTTCCGCTCAGGATTGCTTTGGGAGGAACTATTCTTTTCTTAATCAACTCAGCAAGAATTTCAGCCAGTTTAGTTTCTATTCCAAGCTTGTCCAGCATGGCTTTGCCTGTGCGCGACAATTCCAAAAATGCAGGATAAAGCGCGCCGTATTCTTCCAAAAGCTTGTTTCCAACTTTGTCATATGCTATTTTTGCAGTAATATCTGCCTGCTTTGCAAAAACTTCCAGGATATCATTCGCAATTTTCTCGTGGTTCCACTGCTGTATTTTAGTTCTTCTTTGGCCTTCGCCAACTCTTCTCAAGGATAATTCAACATATCTTTTTGCAGTATCAACAATCATAACTTTGCAGACAGCCTTGGTTTCTGGCTTGAGATAAACTTTCATGGCCCTTACCTGCTTCCTAGCTATTTCAGAAACATGGATCATGCCGTCAACTTTTTCAAATTCATCCAGTGTTACAAAGACAGAGCTTGGCGTGGCCTGCTTTATTGTGCAGACTACAAGCTCATCTTTTTCCGGCATCTCTTTTTTAGTGTACATATAACTAATCTCAAAATAAACCTTATTTAAAGCTACGGTTTTTGTTACAAGCGAAATACAATTATTTCGCTGTACAGCTGAACTATAAGTTCAGCTTGTATCTCTCAGAGTTAAACTTCGTAAAAGCTTGATGAAACACAGCAAAGCTTGATGTTGAGAGATTCCCTTTTAGCTCAAAACTTCTAGAATTCCAGCCTTAAGTTTCGCGATGCTTGCCTTAGGCTCTGCAAGAACTTCGCCGCAGACAAGGCATTTTACAGTTGTTGCAGCCTTGTTGAAAATTATCTGCTCATTCTTGCACTTTTCACAACGGACTTTCACAAATTTTGACTTTAATTCAGAATTTTTCATGTCAGCTCAATCTTTTTCACCCTCTTCGGGTGTTGCTTGAAATTGCTTTTACCGCATTTTATACATTGATAGCGCAAATTTGCCTTCTTTGAAGTCTTGGCTTTCTCGTGAACAATTGGCTTTGGAAAGCCACCATAGCCTGATTCTAATTCAAACTGGTGCCTAGCACCCCATTTGAACGCACCTTTCTTTGTCGCAGGCCTGGACTTAGTTCTCTCCGCAATGACTTTTGCAAGCTGATGCGTTTTGCAGTTAGGACAATATCTTTTCACTTGCTTAGGCATTTTCATAGTCGTTATGTTTTGGCAAATTGTATTTCAGTTGCCTTGTTTTGTTTCAGAAGCAATTCAGCCAATTCAGCCGGCAGCTCAATCTCAGCTCCTGATGTAAAAGGACCATATCTGTTCAGCTGCGTGTCCATCAACTCAGGAATTGCTTCTATCAATTTCAGCCTCTTGAAATTCTCTTTTAAAGTCTTCGGTTCCGTGGCAGCATCGGTATTAGTAACCCTGCTGGCCTCTAGCGAAACTGGCATAGAATTCAGCAATGTGAAAAATTCTTCATTTGAATTCCTCAAAAGTTCAAGGAGGGCAAAATACAGTTTTTCCTCTGACAGAAGCATAGATGTAGTGTCTTTGAATTTGAATCCGCTTCTTGCCGAGAAAATTGCCCTGCTTATTACTTTCCTTTCTCTTTTATCGTATAAATCGCGGAGTGCGCGCTTTGCATTATCTATCTCAACCTTAATTTTTTCGACAGCATCATCGAACTTGCTTTCATTCTGCCGCACCAGAAACTCTTCCTTGTTGTTCAAGTAACGGCGAATCTTCTGCAGCTGTTCTACAGAGATTGGCTGCAGGTCTGTAGAATACTTCTCAGCCCTGAGAAGTTCATAGACATCTTCGTAACTGAATTCTCCCATTTATGCCTCCGGCTTCCCTGAAGATTTTAAATTAATAACTCTTTTGCTTGCAGATCTTGGGTGATTGATGGGGTTTTTTATTCTGTTGCAGATGCTGTCAGGATTGCAAACTCCAAAGTCTTCATAAAATGATTTGCATTTTGGCGGCGGGAATTTCGCTGCTTGCCTTTTATGCCAGTTTAACTGCGCCTGCAAATAGCCTGTTTTAAGCGGCGGATTATTTCTGTTGTTGCAGGCTCTTATCTCAGCTTCGATTTCAGGCCAGCTCCATTTTGCGGATTTCATGAAATTAACCAAGGCAAACAAGCCACGCTTTCTTCCATCTGGCAGGCCCTGCAGAATTGCCTTCATGCACGGCGGGAAAGCCTCTATGGGAATCTTATTTTGATACTCAACTTTGACAAGGTTCTTGTAATCTATTTTTTCCTTAGTCCTGATTTGCCAGTCAAAGGCCTGCATTAACAGCTGGGAGGCTTCTCCGGGCCTTACAACAGAATCATCAAGAAATTTTACATTTACCGCAGTAACATTTTCAGGCTTGGCCCACTCTACAGAAAAATTATCCAAATCTTTTTCCTGTATCGGCAAAGAAACAAGCCACTTTTTTTCATTTAACGAATAAGGCATCCTGAACAAATGCCTTGATGCTATCAGCACAGTATCAATGCCTAAAACAGAATAAGGGTCAAAAGTCCCGTCTCTAATAAGTTTGGAAGCTGGCTTGCCGGCTTTCTCCGCCAGCTTTTTCAAATCATCTTCTAATTCTAAGATGCCGTCTGAAAGTTGCATTCTGATAAATTCTTTCAGATATGCGGCAATTGCCTGCGGTGCATCGGGAAATGCAATTCTCTCATCTGTTGGAAATGCTTCAAAAGGAACACCAATGTGCCAGCCAGTTCCACCAGAAAATTTTAAGCTGTAACTGTCAACGCCGTGCCACTTAAGCGCCTGCAGCAATAATTTTGCACAAACAGTTCCCCACTCCAGAATTTTGCAATCAACATCAAGCACAAAGTCGAAGCCGATTCTTAATTTGTCTAGCTCGCGCTTGTCTATTGCTGCAATCAAGGCCATTGGATTTGACCATCTTTCTTCAGAGCAGTGAAATGAGGTTGCACCAGAGCGGACCTGTTTTATAATGTCAGAAGCAAACTGCAAAGTATCAGGCCTTTTTCCGAATGCTGTTCCGAATTGGGATGCGACTTCCCTGTCCTTTGCGATTCTTAATAATTCAGAACAAACTTCTTTGTTAGAATAATGTCTTATGATCTCTGATAATCTCATGACTCCACATGCACCCCAATAAGAATTCAAAAAAGAACTTTAATAAGTATTTGTTTAGTAGAACTAAACAAATTGCAATCTCTTAGGGAGGGTTTTCGCTAAAGCTTAGCAGAATGGCTGACTATATTAAGAGAT